>NZ_JBLTJC010000272.1:0-14255 GCF_048158785.1 Streptomyces colwelliae
TGCGGCACGCCGTCAGACTAAGTGCACAGGACAACGGGGCCTCCACCTTGGGGAGTACGCGGGACGTATACGGATCGATCCTCCGGTTGACCGGGACGGCGTCGGCTGCCACCGCCCACGAACTCGTCCGCCGAGCCGCTCCGCTGGTCACCGCGGTGGCCGACTCGGCGCCCTCGACGAAACGCGAGTACAGACCGAGGGCCTCGAGGGCGGCGCCCGGTCCGTCGGCGACCCGGCAGGCCGCGCTCAGGGCGCTGCGCAGCTGGCCCATGGCGCAGGCGGCCGCCAGACCGTGCCCGACGACGTCACCGACGGCGACCGCCATGCCGCCTTCGGGCAGGTCGACCAGGTCGTACCAGTCGCCGCAGACGTTCAGGGCGTCCACGGCGGGCCGGTAGCGGACGGCCGCCCGGTGGTGGCCGTCCGGTCGCGGCGGGGGCAGCATCGCAGCCTGAAGGGTCAGGGCCACCTCGCGCTCATGGGCGTGCGCCGTGCGCAGCCGCTCGTTGACCTCTTGCAGCTCACGGGCCCGGGTGTACAGCTCGGCCTCCAGCGCCCGGGCCCGTCTGCCGTCGACCCGGCCGCCGAAGGCCCGGACGAACTCGGTGACCTCCTCCACCCGGTGGACGATCATCGTCACTTCGCCGTCCGGGCCCCGGACGGGTGCGTTGACCGGGCTCCAGAAGTGCTCCACCCATCGGCCGGTCCCCTGGGGGTCCTCGATGTCGTAGCGGAGCAGGGCCATGGTGTCGCGTTCGCCGGTGGTCGCCGCGCGCCGCATCGACTCCCGGGTCTCGCGCATGCCGGCCGCCGCCGGGTCCTTGGGGTTCTCGGGGAAGACGTCGAAGATGTAGCGGCCGATCAGTTCCTCGCGCTTGCGTCCCGACAGGCGCTGGAAGTCCTCGTTGGCGTCGACGTAGACGAGGTCGGGGGTGAGCAGCGCCACCATGCCGGGCAGGGCGCGGAAGACCGCCGCGTAGTCGATCTCCGGATCCTGCATGGCCTGCCTGTTCGACGCCGAGGGGCACTGTGTCGTTCCACGATAGGAGGGATCTGGCCACAAAGCCCGGAAACGTCTCTTTTCGGTCCGATGAGCGGCCACGATGCCGCCGGCCGTCACCCGACCGAGTGGACTGCCCGCGGAGGCCGCCCCGGGCGGCCGCGCGATGGTATGGCTCGGCGCGCTGCCGCACCGTTCGTGATCAGGTCCCCGTCTCGCCGCCGACGTCTGTGGTGACCCGGCGGTAGGCGGCTCGGGCGTGGAGGAGACGGGCCAGGGCGGTGCCCACCAGGGCGGCGGTGAACAGGCAGCCGAGCCAGAGCGCGTCACGGTGTCCGGCCCAGGTGAGTGTGCCTGCGGGCTGGATGGCGAAGCCGTTGAGGAAGAGCCAGCACAGCAGCGCGGTGCCGGGGGCCGCGGTGAAACGGGCGCACAGACCGAGCAGGACGGAGAGCAGGGACAGCGCGGCCAGAGCGGGCGAGGGCCGGTCAGGACCCACCAGAGCGTTCAGCAGCGCCACCAGCACCAGCGCGCCACCGGATGCCGCGGCCCAGACCAACGGTGTGGCCACGGGCGAGGGGACGGGCCGTGCTCCGGTCCTGACAGGCACCCAATCGATCATGCCTGAGACTCCTCCCGGTCGTCCCGCCTCTCCTGGCGACGGGGAAGTCAGCGTGCCCGAGTCCGCGCCGCCGGTACAACCCCGCCCCCTGGCTCAGGTCCCGACCCGCACCGCCCGCTGCGACGGCTTCGCCGACCGTCGTTCGTAGAGGATCGGCCACAGAGTGATCAGGACGAGCAGCCAGACCACGGTCACGGTGTGCAGACGCGCGCCGAACGCCGCCAGGAGCAGCGGCAGTACGCAGCACGGGAGGGCCACGGACAGCAGCCACCGGCGTTCCCGGTCGGCCCGGCCGGTTCTCCGCAGAGCTCGGTCGCGGGGCCGGTGCGGTCGTGTCGTCGTCGCTCACCGCATCACCATGCCCACTCTCCCGGTGCGGAGAAGCGGAGACGGCGCGATCTCCTTCGGCCGCTCTGGCCGTCGCCCTGTCCGAGTGACGGCGTAGTTTGGCGTCCTCTGATCGCCCAGGTGATCATTCAGGGCATTGTGATCGGTTGAACTGCCTTGTGCCTCAAGGGAGTTCTACGCTGATGCGGTCATGGAAGCCATGAGTGTCGGGGCCCGTCTCGCATCGAGTGTCGTCGGCCCACTGGTGAAGAAGCTGTTCCGTACGGACGGTCCCGGGGCGGGGTTGGTCGACAGACCTGTTCGCATTTCCGGTCTGGTGTCGTTCCGCGGGGAGCTGCGGACCCTCACGGACGTCGAACTCCGCAAGATCGCGGAGGAGTTGGTCGAGCGCGCGGCGCTGTCGACCGGTGTCTCGGAACGACTTCCCAGTTTCGAGAAGCGTGCCGTGGTGAACGCCGTCACCCACTCGCTGTGCTTCATGGAGCACATCGACATGGACGACGTCCAGGCCGTTCAGCTCGGTCATCTGGAGTTGTCGCGGAGCCTCCGGTCGAGCAACCAGGCTGCCACGATCGGACTTTCGAGTGATGCGGTGCTGCTGCACGCGCAGGTGGTGGACACCGCCTGCCTGCACATCCTCCATTTCTTCACCACGAGGTCGACCTTCGTGCCCCGCACCCTCGTCGAGCAGAGCCGCCGCATCGAGGAGCTGTCGTCGAAGATCGACACCTTGATCATGCGGACGCCGTCTCCCGCGGACGGTGGTTTCGAGGCGCGCTATGCGAGCTACATCTCCACCAAGCACGGCAAGTTGACCATCTTCGGCCTCGATCTGGCCACGGCGTCGGCGGCGTGGCCGCTGGACGCCGCCTACCTGAGCCTGGAGGCCACGGGGACCGCGGCCGGGGGGAAGATGCCGCTCACGATGCCGGCGGAACACGTCCTGGCCGGGCGCGCCCGGGTCCTGCTGCGGGGAGTCGCGGGATCGGGGAAGACCACGCTTGTGCAGTGGCTGGCGGTGAGTGCCGCCCGCAGCGACGTCGACGAGCATCTCCTGTACCTGCACGGACTGGTGCCGTTCGTGCTGCCCATGCGTTCCCTGACGCGCGCCGGAGCGCGACTGCCGGCCCCGGACGAGTTCCTCTCGGCGGTGGGGTGCCCGATCGCGCACGCCCAGCCCACGGGCTGGTACGACCGTGTGCTGACCGCCGGGCGCGGCCTCATGCTCATCGACGGCATCGACGAGATGCCCGAGGAAGAACGTGAGGAGGCCCGCAACTGGCTGCGGGACCTTGTCGGTTCGTACCCGAAGAACCACTGGCTCGTCACGTCGCGTCCCTCGGCGGTGCAGGAGAACTGGCTGGCGAGCGAGAAGTTCACGGAACTGGACCTGGCTCCCATGAGCCGTGACGACGTCGCCGCGTTCATCAAACGCTGGCACAAGGCGGCCGGCAGTGCCGATGCCTACGGAAAGGAACTCCTCTACGCGGTAAGGGCCAAACAGGAACTCGACCGGCTGGCGACGAACCCGCTGATGTGCGCTCTCATCTGCGCGCTCCACCGCGACCGCAGGGGCTATCTGCCCGACGGACGCAAGGAACTCTACGACGCGGCCCTGTCGATGCTGCTGTCACGGAGGGACCGCGAGCGCGGTATCTACAAGACGGGCGACACGCGGATCGGTGAGACGCACCAGGTACAGCTGATCCAGAAACTCGCGTACTGGCTGATCCGCAACGGCCGTTCGGAGATGGACGCCAAGGACGTCGTGGATCTCCTGTCCCAGGCGTTGACGTCGATGCCCCGCGTCGCCGAGCAGGGCACGGCGCGACAGATCTACCATCACCTGCTGGTCCGGAGCGGGCTGCTCATCGAACCGGTCGAGGGCACCATGCAGTTCATCCACCGCACCTTTCAGGACTACCTCGGTGCCAGGGCCGCCGTGGAGAGTCTCGACTTCGACTTCCTCGGTGGGAACGCCCATCTCGACCAGTGGGAGGACGTCGTCCGCATGGCCGTCGCGCACGCGCGCCCCGCGGAGCGAACGCGGCTGCTCACCGGGCTGATCGAACGCGGTGACTCCTCCAAGGACACCCGGTACCGTCTCCATCTGCTCGCCGCGGCCTGTCTGGACGACGCCACCGAACTCGACCCCGAGGTGCGGACCGAAGTCCAGCGCCGTGCCGAGAAACTCATCCCGCCGCGCTCGGTGGACCAGGCACGCGCGCTCGCGGACGTCGGTCCGGTGGTGCTGGAACTTCTGCCGGGGCCCGAGGGCCTGACGCCCGACGAGGCGTACTTCACCGTTCTCGCGGCAGTCCGGATCGGCACCGATGCCGCCATCCCGGTACTGACGCGTTTCCGGGCCGCGGAGGAGAAGCGGGTACGTGCCGAACTCGCCCTCGCCTGGGCCCGGTTCGACACCGATCGGTACGCCGAGGAGGTCATCGCGGATCTGAACGAGGACGACTGCCTCTACTTCGTCGTCTCGAGCAGCCGGGAACTGCGAACCCTGCGCCGTTTCGGCGGCAGATCCTACTTGCGGATCACATCGCCTCTCGGTGTCGAGGAGATTCGGAGCCACTGTGTGCCGGACCGCCTGGTAGGGCTGTGCATCGCGGCGGACATGCGCTGTTCCTGGGAATGGCTCGACATGTTCCCCCGTCTCGTCGAGCTGACATTGGAAACCCCTCTCCCTGAGGTGGACGTCAGTTCGCTGAAGGATGTGCTCTCCCTGCGCGTTCTTCGGGTGCCGGCCACGGTGAGAACGGTCGGTGACGACGTACTGCCGCCCACCCTGAGGATCATCCGCACGGGCTGAAGTGCCGCCCGGGCTGTTCCGCGGCGCCGATGCGGTTGATCCGGTTCATCCGGTTGATCACGACGGTCGCCGCGAGCGACCCGAGCAACGGGGCGAGCAGATAGACGGGCAGGAGCGAGGGCGCCCCGGCGAACACCGTTGGCCCGAACTCCCGTGCCGGGTTGGCGATTCCGCCCGACAGGGTGCCGAAGGCGATGATCTGGGCGGCGATCATCGTGCCGACCGCCCAGGGGGTGAAGGGGCCGAGCCGGCGGCTGGAGACGCCGATTCCGGCGACGGCGACGATGACGAACATCGTGGCGGTCTCGACCAGGGCGACGGCGGCCCAACTCCAGCCGGGAGCAGGCCTGATGACGGCGAAGTCCACGGCGGGGGAGGCGAACACCGGGCCCCAGACCAGTCGTCCGGCCGCGATGCCGAGCAGCGATCCGACCAGTTGACCGGCGATGAACGGCGCGACATCGCGGCCCGGGGTACGGCCGTAGCGCCACATCGCGAGGGTGATCGCCGGATTGATGTGGCCGCCGGTCACCTTGCCCCAGGGGGAGAGCATGACGGCGGTGACCGTGTAGCCGGAGAGGGGGGCCACCGCGAGCAGTCTGGCCGCCGGGGTGTTCCACCAGCCGCCGGACGCCGGGTCGATGGTGCCCAGCAGCCAGCGGACCGTGGTGGCCACGACGAACAACATCAGTGTGGTCAGGGCCAGTTCGAGGAGTGCGGAGCGCAGCGTGCGCCGCCATGCGAGGTCCCCGGTCACAGCGGCTTCGTCCACGAGGCGTCGGAGCGGGTCAGTACGAACGCGGTGACGGAGGCCGCCACCAGAAGCACCGCGGCGAACAGCAGGGGCAGTGCCCGGCCGCTGTGCTCGACCGCGACGGCACCGGCCAGACCGCCGGCGAACATCGCCGCGGCGGAGAGCAGCCGACGGCCGCCCTTGCCGCCCTTGCCGCCCGCGAGGCGGCTGTCCGCGGCGACTCCGGTGATGGTGAGCGTCAGCACGGTCGTGGTCAGGTCGGGTACGGCCAGGGCGCGGGCGGTGGCGTTCTGCACGCCCATCGCCAGGCCGAGGAGTGCGATCAGGGCGTACTGGACGACGCTGCTCACGTGCGCGGTGTCGGCGACCTGGGCGATCACGTAAGCGGCCAGGACCAGGGTCGTCTCCAGCAGCAGCGCCAGGTGCAGGACCCGTCCCCGGTGGGCGCCGGCGCCGTGCGCGAGCCGTCCGCCGAGCAGGGCGCCCGCCGCGAACGCGGCCAGTGCCGCAAGGGAGGCGGCCAGGGAGAAGCCCGCCGCGCCGGCGATCGCGAAGCCGGAGAAGACGACGTTGCCGGTCATGTTGGCGACGAAGACATGGCCCAGGACGAGATAGCTGAAGGCGTCCACGAGCCCGGTCACCACCGTGAGCGCGAGCATCAGGGGAGGGAGCGGGCCGTGCCGGCCCTCCATGTCGGGGACGACCGTGGTCCACGCGTCCCGCAGTACGGCAGACATGGCATTGCTCCCATTCGCTGGCGGACTGCCGGTCTTCCGGCTTCCTCCTCCGAGCGTCGTGCCATGGGAGCGGTACGTCCAACATATGGATGCGGGCGCAGCGATCGGTGAGGGCGATCGATCGCCCGGACCCGTCGGTCTGCGATCGCGTGATCGCCCAGACCCGTTCAGTCCCTGATCGCGTGCCGTTCCACCACTTCGAGGAACGCCGCCGCGGCCGGTGCCAGCCGCTTGCTGTCGTGGACCGCGCAGATCGTGTGCACCGCCGCCTCGTCCGCGATACGCAGCGCGCGGGCGCCATACGGCAGGACGTCCCGGAGGCTCGCGCCCGGCGCGGAGTCGTCGAACACCGACGAGCGCGGTACGACGGTCACGCCGATGCCCCGTGCCGCCAGCCGGATCATGTCCTGTATCTGACCGACCTGGAAGTGCTGGCCGGGTTCCACCCCGGCGCGGGCGAACGCGGCCTCCACCTGGCGGCGCAGGCCGCTGCCCCGGGTGAACTGGATGAGCTGGTGGCTCTCCGGCAGATCGGCCAGGTCGACGACCTCGCGGTCGGCCAGCGCGTGGTCGGCGGGCACGATCAGGACGAGGGGGTCGGCCGCCAGGACCTGGTGGTCGAGCCCGTCCGGGATCTGCCGCGGGCCGAGGCCGACGACCGCGATGTCGAGGTCCCCGGCCAGGACCGCGGCGGCCATCTCCGCGCTGGGCGCGTTGGTCACATGGAAGTCGATGCCGGGGTAGCGGGCGTGGTAGTCGGCCATCACCTCGACCAGGTCGACGGAGGAGGCCCGCGTCTGGACGAGGCCGAGGCGCAGCCGCCCGCGCCGCAGTCCGGACAGGGCGTCGAGCGCGGCCCGGGCGGTGTCGACGTCGGCGAGGATGCGGCGGGCCAGCGGTTCGAGGAGCTCCCCGGCCGCCGTCAGCCGTACGGAACGGCTGGTGCGGCTGAACAACCGGGCGCCCACGTCCTTCTCCAGCCGGGCGATCTGCTGGCTCAGGGCGGACTGCGCGACATAGCAACTGGCCGCCGCCTGCGTGAAGTTGCGGGTCTCGGCGACGGCGAGGAAGTACTTCAGGTGGCGCAGATCCATTGCCGCCCACCCCGTTTCCACGATCTGTGATGGCGATTGATTCGAGCAGAACCATGTGTTGGACCGATCCATTGTCGCAGACCTAGCGTCGGGGGTGTCGCCGGACGACCGACCCCTCGCCTCCCCCCGCTCCAAGGAGCCTCCATGTCCAGCAGCACCATGCCCGTGGGTGGCATACGCCCCTACGACGGGGTCCAGCACCCCGCCCAGCTCGTCGTCCGCAACGCCCGCGTCCACACCGGCGACCCCGCCCGCCCGGCCGCGTCCGCCGTGGCGATCACCGACGGTGTCTTCACCGCCGTAGGAGATGACGCGACCGTCGCCCCGCACATCGGACCGGCCACGCGCGTCGTGGACGCGCTCGGCCGACGCGTGATCCCCGGGCTCAACGACTCCCATCTGCACGTCATCCGGGGCGGGTTGAACTATCTGCTCGAACTGCGCTGGGACGGCGTACGGTCGCTGCGCACCGCGCTGCGGATGCTGCGGGAGCAGGCCGAGCGGACGCCAACGGGGCAGTGGGTGCGGGTGGTTGGCGGCTGGACGGGGGAGCAGTTCGCGGAGAAGCGGCTGCCGACCGTGTCCGAGTTGAACGCCGCCGCCCCCGACACCCCTGTGTTCGTCCTGCACTTGTACCAGTCGGCGATCCTCAACCGGGCCGCGCTGGAGGCCGTCGGCTTCACGCGTGACTCCCCGAACCCGCCCGGCGGCGAGATCGTCCGCGACTTCGCGGGCAACCCCACCGGTGTGCTGCTCGCCGCGCCCGCCGCCGGGCTCCTCTACTCCACCCTCGCCAAGGGACCGATCCTCGCCCCCGAGGACCAACTCGGCTCCACCCGGCACTACTTGCGCGAGCTGAACCGCTTCGGCATCACCAGCGCCATCGACGCGGCAGGCGGTTTCCAGAACTTCCCCGACAACTACGCGGCCGTCACCGAGCTGGCGGAACGCGGCGAGTTGACCGTCCGCATCGCCTACCACCTCTTCCCGCAGACCGCCGGGCAGGAACTCGACGACCTGCGCCGCTGGATCGGCATGGTCAGCCCGGGCGACGGCGACGAATGGCTGCGCTGCAACGGCGCCGGCGAGAACCTCGCCTGGTCCCCGGCCGACTTCGAGAACTTCGCCGAGCCCCGCCCCCAACTCACCGCCCGCGCAAGGGAAGACCTCGAAGCGGCGGCCCGACTCCTGCTCGACAACGGCTGGGGATTCCGGCTCCACGCCACCTACGACGAGACCATCCGCCAGGACCTCGACGTCTTCGAGAAGATCGCCGCGGACGGCGGATTCCCGGACGGGACACGGTGGTTGTTCGACCACGCCGAGACCGTCAGCCAGAGCAGTCTGGACCGGATCAAGGCCCTCGGCGGCGCCGTCTCCGTCCAGAACCGCATGATGTTCCAGGGCAAGGCCTTCATCGACCGCTACGGCGCCGAGCGCGCCGCGACCGCGCCCCCGATCCGCGCCATGCGCGACACCGGCCTGCTGGTCGCCGCCGGCACCGACGCCACCCGCGTCTCCAGCTACAACCCGTGGCTGTCCCTGTCCTGGCTGGTCACCGGTCGTACCGTCGGCGACACCCTCCTCTACCCGGCCGAGAACCGCGTGGACCGGTCCACCGCCCTGGAGATGTACACCAGCGCGGGCGCCCACCTCACCGACGAGGCCGACGTGAAGGGCACCATCACCGAGGGCAAGTACGGCGACCTGGCCGTCCTGTCCGCCGACTACTTCTCCGTCGCCGACGAGGACATCGACCGGATCGAGGCCCTGCTCACCGTGGCCGGCGGCAAGGTCGTGCACGCGGTCGGCGACTACGAGAACATCGCCGCCCCGCTCCCGGAGATCAGCCCGGCCTGGAGCCCGGTCGCCCGCTTCGGCGGATTCCAGGCCGCGTCGGAGGTCCCCGGCGCACGGCAGGCCCGCGCCTTCACCGAGGCCGCCGCGGACTCCGAGGAGCAGCGCGCCTGGCGTGCACGCCGCGGCGATCTCGACCGCGTCCCGCACCAGGCCGGCGGCGCGCTCGACCCGCTGGACGGCTGCTTCTGACCGGCCGTTGGACCGGTCCCACGGCGGGCCCGTTTTTACGGCAGCTCGGTGGCCCGCCCCGCACTGAGCTGCCGTACCTTCTTCCTCGACCGCCCACTTCGCCCCGGGAGCCGCAGCATGAGCGCGAGTACGACGACGGGGAAGACGGCGCGGTCCGCCTCGGCCTGGGCGCCGTTGGGCCGGCCGGTGTTCCGGGCGCTGTGGATCGCCCAGTTCGTGTCGAACATCGGCACCTGGATGCAGACGGTCGGCGCGCAGTGGCTGCTGCTCGGGCACGGGGCGACCATGGTGACGCTGGTCCAGACGGCGTCGAGTCTGCCGATCGTGCTGCTGGCCCTGCCCTCGGGTGTGCTCGCGGACCGGTTCGACCGGCGGGGGCTGCTGCTCGTCGCGCAGGTCGCGATGTTCGCCGTGTCCGCGGTGCTGACCGTGCTGGCCTTCGCGGACGAGCTGTCCGCCGTACCCCTGCTGGCCCTCACCTTCCTCCTCGGCTGCGGGACCGCCCTGATGGGGCCGTCGTGGCAGGCCATCCAGCCGGAGCTGGTGGAGCGGGAGCAGCTGGGGCAGGCGTCCGCGCTGGGCGCGGTGAACATGAACCTCGCGCGTGCGGTCGGCCCGGCGCTCGGCGGTGTCGTGGTCGCGGCGGCCGGCGCGGGCTGGGTGTTCGGCTTCAACGCGGTGTCGTTCCTCGGGATCGCCGCCGTACTGCTGCTGTGGCACCGCCCGAGGACCACCGTCCCCGCCGCCGAGCGGGAACGGCTCCTGACCGCGCTGTACGCAGGCCGCCGCTACGTTTGGAACGCTCCAGGCATCCGCCGCGTCCTGTTGCGCACCGCCCTGTTCATCCCTGGCGCGGCGGCCCTGTGGTCCCTGCTCCCGCTGATCGCCGCCGACTCGCTCGGACTGGGGTCGGGCGGTTACGGCCTGCTGCTCGGCGCGGTCGGGGGCGGCGCGGTGGCGGGCGCGTTCGCGCTGCCGTGGCTGCGCCAACACCTGGGTATCAACGGCATCTTGGCGACCGGCGCCCTCATGTTCGCCCTCGTCCTGCTGGTCCTCGCCACCGTGCACGTCACCTGGGTCGCGGTCCTCGCGCTGCTGCCCGCCGGAGTGGCCTGGATCGGCGTCCTGTCCACCCTCAACGCGGCGATGCAGACCCGGCTGCCCGGCTGGGTCAGGGCCCGCGGACTCGCCGTCTACCTGCTGGTCTTCCAGGGCGGCCAGGCCGTCGCCGCCCCGGTGTGGGGCGCCCTGGTGCAGTGGCTGGGCCTCACCACGGCCCTCCTCATCGGCACCGCCGCCATGCTGCTGAGCGCGCTGAGTCTCCACCGATGGCGGCTCTACGGCATGGAGGGCATCGATCCCGCGCTGTCCGACCACTGGCCGGTCCCGCCGCTGGTCTTCGTGCCCGGCCCCTCCGACGGCCCGGTGCTGGTCTCCGTCGTCTATCGCGTCGCGCCGGACGACAGGGCCGCGTTCATCGAGGCCATGGACAACGTCGCCCGCTCCCGGCGCCGGACCGGCGCCCTCACCTGGGGCCTCTTCCAGGACGGCAACGAACCCGGCCGGTTCATCGAGAACTACCTCGTCGGTTCCTGGGCCGAGCACCTCGCCCAGCACCACAACCGCCTCACCGCGACCGACCGCGGCTTCGAGGACCGTGCCCGCGCGCTGCTCCTGCCCGGCACAGCCCCCGAAGTGACCCATGCCTTCGACGCCGCTGTTGGACCGGTCCTGCCCACCTCGGAGAAAGCCTCCTGAAGACCTGAAGGTGGGTGCCGCACACCCAGGAGAGGTGTGGCCTGGTTATCTCCGCGCGGGAACGCGACGGTGGAGCCATGAACGCGAACGCAGCACCGCACCCCTTCGTCGGCATGTGGGTCACCGCGGACGGCCACATCCGGCAGGAACTCCTCCCGAACGGCCGCTACGACGAGGCCCGCGGGAACCGGCCGAGCGCCTACACCGGCAGCTACACCGTCACCGGCAACCACATCGACTACGTCGACGACACCGGCTTCACCGCCACCGGTGACGTCCGGGACGGTGTGCTCTTCCACGAGCACCTCGTCCTGTACCGCGCGTAACCCGGCACGGACCTGGACGGCTTCGAACTGATCGTCGTCGCGGCCGCCACGCGGACGCGGATCGAATCTTGCACCACACGTCACCACACGTCACCACACGTCACCCGATGGATCCGACGTCATCCGGAAAAGGGGCTCTCATGAACATCGACGACACCACCAGCGCCGGCCTTCTCGACCAACTCCGACGTCAGGCAGCCGATTCGCGTCGCCGGATCCTGTTCACCGGCGCGACCATCGTCACGATGGACCCGGAACTGGGCACCCTGCGGGGCGACTTGCTCGTCGAGGGCGACACCATCGCCGCGATCGGGCCTGACCTCCAGGCAGACGGCGCGGTGGTCGTCGACGCTTCGGGAACCATCCTGGCGCCCGGTCTCGTCGACACCCACCGGCACGCCTGGGAGGCCCAGTTGCGCCGGATCATGCCCGACGTCGACGACCTCGGCGGCTATGTGACGGCCACGCTCGCCGGGTACGCCACCGTCTACCGGCCCGAGGACATGTACATCGGCACCAGACTCGCGGCGCTCACCGCGCTCGACAGCGGCATCACCACCATGCTCGACTTCTCGCACAACTCCCGTACCCGCGAACACTCCGACGCGGCGATCGAGGCGCTACGCGACACCGGCATCCGAGGCGTCCACGCTTCCATGGGCCCGCACTTCGGCGACTGGGACCGTCAGTGGCCTGCCGACCTGAACCGTCTCAAGGACCAGTACTTCAGCAGCGACGACCAGCTCCTCACCCTCCGCCTGGCGACCCTGGCCACCGACGAGATCGCCGGGCCCGCCCTCGCCTACGGCCCCGAACTCGCGCGTACCGCAGCCGACTTGGGCATCGGTGTCAGCGTCGACGCGGTCTTCGGCACCTCCGGATCGGAGGCCGTGCTGTCCTGGGCCGAGCGGGGCATCCTCGGTCCCGACGTCACGCTGATCCACGCCACGGGTCTGACCACCGAAGCGTGGAAGGCGATGGGGGAGTCCGGTACGACGGTCGCGCTGGCCCCCACCTCCGACGCGCAGATCGGCCTGGAGACGGCGATCCCCGCGGTGGACGAGGCGCTCGCCGTCGGCATCCGGCCCGGCTTGAGCATCGACGTCGAAGTCGCCCTCGCCAGCGACCTGTTCACCCAGATGCGGGCCCTGCTCGCGATCCAGCGGATGCGTGCCGTCAACGCCGCCTACGGCACCGGCGGCGAGCTCTCCCGCATCACCGCGTACGACGTCCTCGACTTCGCCACTCTCCAGGGCGCCCGGACCAACGGGCTCGGCGACGTCACCGGTTCCCTCACTGTCGGCAAGAAGGCGGACCTGCTGGTCGTCCAGGCCGAGGATCTCAACAACATGCCCCTCAACGACCCGATCGGGACACTGGTGTCGGGCTCCGACGCGCGCAACATCACCGCTGTGTTCGTCGACGGGCAGCCGCGCAAGTGGGACGGGCGCGTGCTCGACGTGAATCTTTCCGAACTGCGTGCCGGGGTCGCCGCCTCCCGTGACCGCGTGCTCAACACGCCAGCGAAGTGAGGGGAGTTGATGCGGCGGGCACCTGAGCCCGAGGGTGCCCGCCGCATCAGTGCCGTGAGTGGATCAGATGAGTCGGTCGGATCAGTTGGATCAGTTGGAGAACCAGGGGTTCCCGCCGCCCAGCGACCACACCGAGACCTTGGTGACGCCGAGGCCCTTGAGGACCGCGAGCTTGCGGTCCATGGCGACGCTGTCGACGTAGTCGTAGAGGACGCCGCCGGAGACCCAGCGGATCTCGCCGGAGGAGGCGTCCCGGCGGCTTTCTACGGTGGCCGGGTCGCTGGAGAAGCCGGGGCTCTGCTTCATGGCGCTGAACTGGATGTTGCCGGTCACGGAGTTGAGGTCGCAGGGGTCGGGCGCGCTGTAGCCGTAGGACGGGAGACCGATGATCAGGTGGTCGGGGTCGGTGACCTTGCTCTGCGCGTAGGTGGTGACGTTCTTCAGCCAGTCGTAGGGGCTGATGGGCAGGCAGCGGTCGCCGGACGCGGTGTCGAACTCCTCGTCGTACGCCATGATCACCAGGTCGTCGACGCCGGTGGCGAGCACGGACGCGTAGTCGTAGAAGGAGGCGTCCTCGGTCATCGCGGGCGCGTCGACCTGGAGCCGCTTGCCGCTCGCGTGCAGGGCGGTGGCCAACTGCCCCAGGAACGTCTTGTAGTTGGTGAAGTCGGCGGTGCTCCAGGACCAGTAGTCCTCCAGGTCGACGTCGACGCCGCTGAGCCCGGCGTCGTTGACGAGGGAGGTGACCTTGGAGACGGCCGCCGTACGGGTGCTCTTGCTCCTGACCAGGGCGTGGACGGCGGTGGTGGTCATGCCGGAGAGCGTCGGGTACTGGTTCGTGGAGTGCGCCTTCAGGTCGGCGACGTTGGCGGCGCTGTAGGTGTTGCACAGCCCGTCCGCGGTGGTCTCCAGGGTGACCGATCCGTCGTCGCCGACCGTCCAGTACTCGGGGTTGAGCGCGCCGTCCTGCACCCGGCCGTCGGCGTACTCGCTGGGCGCGCTGCACTGGGAGTCGCCGGCCGACCCGGGGTAGAGCCAGGTCTGGAGCTGGACGCCCGAGGTGGCGGAGGCGGCGGTGGTCGCGGAGGCGGAGGCGGTGGTGTCGGCCGGGACCGAGGCGGTACAGGCGAGCAGCGTGGTGACCGTGCAGGCCACGACGCCGCTCACGGTCAGGGCATGGCGAAACATGAGCGGTCCTTTCGGGTGGGGAGGGG
>NZ_JBLTJC010000273.1:0-14171 GCF_048158785.1 Streptomyces colwelliae
CCCGTGTGCGGCCAACCTAGCGGTTCGGTGTTGCGCTGTGATGACCGCCCGACCGACGAAAGTCCGGAACATAACTGTGGCCCCGGTCCGGAACATAACTGTGGCCCCCCACCGAATTCGGTGGGGGGCCACAGGAGACGCTCTCGCGGCGCCGCGTCGCCTACTTCTTGTTACGACGCTGCACGCGCGTGCGCTTCAGCAGCTTGCGGTGCTTCTTCTTAGCCATCCGCTTGCGCCGCTTCTTGATAACAGAGCCCACGACTACCCTCGCTCACTTCTCATCACTCGGTGCTGGGCATCATGGGCCCATACGACCTACAAGGGGCCAGCCTACCCGTCCGAGCGCTGAGGTCGTAATCGAGGTATCGCCTCAGGCTGTCTCCACCCCCACATAACTCTCGCGAAGGTACTCGTGTACCGCTTGCTCGGGGACACGGAAGGACCGCCCCACCCGGATAGCGGGCAGATGACCGCTGTGCACCAACCGGTACACGGTCATCTTCGACACTCGCATCACCGAGGCGACCTCCGCCACGGTAAGGAACTGAACCTCGTTCAGAGGCCTCTCGCCAGCTGCAGCCATGACACACCTGAACCTTCCGCACTCGACGGTCACCGGCTTCCCCTTCCGGTGACTCTTCGTCGTTGCGTGCTCACTCCCCAATGTAGGGGCGTGTGATGCGAGTGGGGAAGAGGTGCACCCATCGGCGGCCTACTGTGACAGACACGCTCGATTGAGTACGTAGCGGGTAAGCGGGCGGTAGTAATCGGACCGCACGGCGTCATCAAGTGGAACTGCGACGGACACCGACCCCTCGGCCTCCCCCACGAACAGCGCGGGGTCATCGGTATCCGCGAGCCCAATGGCCTCGAACCCCAGCTGACCTGCTCCGCAGACCCACCCGTGGTCCCCGATCACCAGCTCCGGAAGCACCCCGCCGGCCTCCGCCGCCGCACCCAGCACGGTACGAACCGGCAGCGGTGAGTGCGTGTGTGCGCCGGGCTCACAACCGGTGCGTTCGGGGCCTGGTTCGCGGACCAGGCCGACCCCCTGAACGTAGTCAAGGTTGTACGTGCGTAGACCGAACCGGGTCGTTATGTCGACACAGTGACCATGCGCGGGGGTGAGAACAGCACACCCCGCCGCCGACAAGGCGTCCGCCAACGCGGCGTAGAACCCGAGCAGTCGATGCGGATGACCGGTACCGAGAAGCACCGCCCCACTCCGCTCCGCTACCTCCCCCAACCGATCGGCGAAGGCATCCAACGCGGCCAAAGTCCGCTCCGGATCGATCACATCATGCCCGGAAGTGTGCGCCGGGTCGGCCGAAACCCCACACTTGTCCGCCATCAGCCCGATCAAGTCCCGCTGCCCCCATGTCCATTCGGGATCGAGTCCGATCAGCACCCGGGGATCACGGGCGGCGAAGGCGCGATAACTCCGCAGGCTCTCCTCCCGCGAGGTCGCCACGGGTCCGGCCAGCCGGGCGGCCAGCAGATGGGCGCGGAGGGCGCCGGTGCTCAACACGGGAGCGATGGTGACGGACACGGCACCCCGGCACGGCGAAAACCCCGGAAATACCGCGCGGTTGGCGTAACACCGGTGACAAGACGAAGACAGGACGGTGACAGAAACAACCACAACTGTCGTACGGGTCCCCGGGTCTCACCTTGCGTGGACGGAACGACCAACCGTCCCAAGCAAGTTGATCAACATCACCAAGGCAACATCACCAAGGCAACAACATCAACTGGGGGAACACCATGATGAAGCTGTCCCGTCGCGCCACAACGGCCGCCGCACTCACCGTCCTGGCACTCGGCGGCACGGTGGCCGCCACCGCCCCGGCCTCGGCGACCACCACCAAGGCGGCAGCCGCCACCGCCACCTACAACGGCGCCTGCGGCACCGGCTACAAGGTCATCGACTCCACGCCGGTCGGCAACGTCGGCAAGGTCTTCCTGACCTGGAACGAGTCCACCGGCAAGAACTGCGCCGTGACCATCCGCAACACCCCGGGCACGAAGATCCACATGGCCGTCGAGCTCAACATCGACGTCGACTACGAGCACAACCCGGTCGTCGACAGCGGCCAGTACACGACGTACGCCGGCCCCGTCTACATGTCCGCCCGCGGCTACTGCGCCGTCTGGCAGGGCGTCATCGGCACAGCCACAGGCAGCGACTCCGGCCACTGCGGCTGACACACAAACGCCGGGGGCGGCCCGACCGACCGCCCCCGGCAACCACTCCGCGACGTCGGCCAGCGTCCCTCGACTTCTGGACACCGGCCGGAATCACCCAGCACGGGCGGCCACTTCTCAGCACAGGCCGACACCATCCAGTACGGGCGGCCACTTCCCAGCACAGGCCCGCAAAATCCAGCCCGTCCGGCGTTTGAGGACGAGGCCGTCCAGGCCGAAGCGGGGGTCTGGGGGCGCAGCCCCCAGGGATGGGACGGGTAGGGGCGGCGGGGGCGAAAAATCCCCGAGACCCCCGCCCCCACTCACCGCAACCGACCCCTCAACCTCAGGTAGTCCGCCGCCGCCGAGCACCAGGCCGACGCTCACTGGGCCGAGTAACCGGATCCCCCGCCTCCTGAGCCGCCGCCCGCCGACGCAACCCGAAGTTCGCCAACGCCTCGGCCAACTTGTGCACAGACGGCTCGGGAGCCATCACATCCACCCGCAGCCCATGCTCCTCGGCGGTCTTCGCCGTAGCAGGCCCAATACACGCGATCACGGTCACGTTGTGCGGCTTCCCGGCGATACCGACCAAATTCCGCACCGTAGAAGACGACGTGAAGAGAACGGCGTCGAAGCCACCCCCCTTGATCGCCTCCCGCGTATCGGCCGGCGGCGGCGAGGCCCGCACGGTCCGGTAGGCGGTCACGTCGTCGACCTCCCACCCGAGCTCGATCAGCCCGGCGACAAGGGTCTCCGTAGCGATGTCCGCACGCGGCAGGAACACCCGGTCGATCGGATCAAAAACGGGGTCGTACGGAGGCCAGTCCTCCAGCAACCCGGCAGCAGACTGCTCCCCGCTCGGCACAAGATCAGGCTTCACACCAAAGGCAACAAGCGCCTTGGCGGTCGACTCCCCCACAGCCGCGACCTTGATCCCGGCAAAGGCCCGAGCATCGAGCCCGTACTCCTCGAACTTCTCCCGAACGGCCTTGACCGCGTTGACGGACGTAAAAGCGATCCACTCATAGCGCCCGGTCACGAGCCCCTTGACCGCCCGCTCCATCTGCTGAGGCGTCCGCGGCGGCTCGACGGCGATCGTCGGCACCTCGTGCGGAACGGCCCCGTACGACCGCAGCTGGTCGGAGAGCGACGCCGCCTGCTCCTTCGTACGCGGCACGAGCACCTTCCAGCCGAACAGCGGCTTGGACTCGAACCACGACAACTGGTCGCGCTGGGCGGCGGCGGAACGCTCACCGACCACGGCTATCACCGGCCGGCCACCTTCAGGAGACGGCAGCACCTTCGCCTGCTTCAGCGTCTGCGCGATCGTGCCGAGGGTCGCGGACCAGGTCCGCTGACGAGTGGTCGTACCAGCCACTGTGACGGTCATAGGCGTATCAGGCTTACGACCCGCAGCGACAAGCTCACCAGCAGCCGAAGCCACGGAGTCCAGCGACGTGGAAACCACAACCGTGCCGTCCGACGCCCCCACCTCCGTCCAGCACCGGTCCGACGCGGTACGGGCGTCCACGAACCGGACGTCCGCCCCCTGCGCGTCCCGCAGCGGGACACCGGCGTACGCGGGTACACCGACGGCCGCGGCGACACCGGGCACGACCTCGAACGGAACACCCGCGGCGACGCAGGCGAGCATTTCCTCGGCGGCGTACGTATCTAGTCCGGGGTCCCCGGACACCGCACGTACGACCCGCCTGCCGCCCCGCGCGGCCTCCATGACAAGATGTGCCGCATCCCGTACAGCGGGTAGGCCAACGGTTGTTGACGCACCGTCAACAACCGTTAGTTGAGGCGTGCCTGTGCCCGGGAACGAGTCCGAAGAAGGATCCGGATCCGGATGCACGACGGCTACGCCGGGTCGGGCGTGCGCACGTACGACGTCGAGCACCTCGTGCTCGGCGACGAGAACGTCCGCGTTCGCCAGCGCCTCTACGGCGCGCAGTGTGAGCAGTCCCGGATCTCCGGGTCCGGCACCCAGGAAGGTGACGTGCCCGTGTTCAGGACCGGCGGCGGGAAGAGTGGTGGGGCTCACTTGGCTTGCTCCCCCATCAGACCGGCCGCGCCCTGGGCAAGCATCTCGGCGGCGAGTTCGCGACCGAGCGCCAGTGCTTGGTCATGCGTCTCGGGCACGGGACCGGTGGTGGACAGCTGCACCGTACGCGAACCGTCGGTCCTGCCGACTATGCCGCGTAGGCGCATTTCCTTGACAATCTGCCCGTCGGCCAGCAGGTCGGCCAGCGCGCCCACAGGGGCGGAGCAGCCGGCCTCCAGGGCGGCGAGCAGGGACCTTTCGGCAGTCACGGCGATCCGCGTGAACGGGTCGTCGAGCTCACCGAGTGCCGCGATCAAGTCCGCGTTGTCCGCGGCACATTCGATCGCCAGGGCCCCCTGGCCGGGGGCGGGCAGAACAGTGTCGACCGACAGGAAGTCGGTCACGTCGTCGAGCCGGCCGATCCGGCTCAGTCCGGCGGCGGCCAGGACCACGGCGTCCAGCTCACCGTCCCGTACGAAGCCGACGCGGGTGTCGATGTTCCCGCGGATCGGGACCGTCTCGATGTCGAGGCCGTGGCTGCGCGCGTACGCGTTCAGCTGGGCCGTGCGCCGCGGGGAGCCCGTACCGATGCGCGCCCCGCGGGGCAGGTCGGTGAACTTCAGGGCGTCCCGGGCGACGATCACGTCCCGCGGGTCCTCGCGCTCGGGTACGGCGGCGAGCACCAGCTCCGCGGGCTGCGCGGTCGGCAGGTCCTTCAGCGAATGAACCGCGAAGTCGACCTCACCGCCGAGCAGCGCGTCCCGCAGCGCGGTCACGAAGACCCCGGTGCCGCCGATCTGCGCGAGGTGCTCGCGGGAGGTGTCGCCGTAGGTGGTGATCTCGACGAGCTCGACGGGCCGTCCGGTCACCTGGCTCACGGCGTCCGCCACCAACCCGGACTGGGCCAGGGCGAGTCTGCTCCGCCTTGTCCCCAGCCTCAGTGCCTTGCTACTCATGCTGGCCCTCGGTTCTTGCTGTTCTCAGAGTCTTGTTCAGCCCGCGAGACGGAGGCCACCGTCTCCTGGTCGAGGTCGAACAGGGTGCGAAGCGCGTCCGCGTACCCGGCGCCGCCGGGCTCGGCCGCGAGCTGCTTGACCCGTACGGTCGGCGCGTGCAGCAGCTTGTCGACGACACGTCGTACGGTCTGCGTGATCTCGGCGCGGTGCTTGTCGTCGAGGCCGGGCAGCCGTCCGTCGAGCCGGGCGATCTCGCCCGCGACGACCTCGGCGGCCATGGCGCGCAGGGCGACCACGGTCGGCGTGATGTGCGCGGCCCGCTGGGCTGCCCCGAAGGCCGCGACCTCGTCGGAGACGATACGCCGGACCGCGTCCACGTCCGCCGCCATCGGAGCGTCCGCCGAAGCCTCGGCGAGCGACTCGATGTCCACCAGCCGCACCCCGGCCACCCGGTGCACGGCCGCGTCGACGTCCCGCGGCATCGCGAGGTCGAGGAGCGACAACACCGGCGCGGGGCGCGGGATATGGGCGACCGGTTCGGGCCTGCGCCGCTCGGGGATCCGCCCGACCGTGGCGGCCATGGCGGCGAGTTCGGTGATGAGTTCGGCCTCGGCCTCGGGCGTACGCCGGGCCGCCTCACGCCGGTCGACGGCACTGCCGCCGACCCAGGCCGCGTGCTGCTCCAGCGTCGCCGCGTCCATCCCGGCCACGGCGGCCTCCCCCATCACGGAGAAGCCGGTCGCCGCCTGCACCGCGGAAAGGTCCAGCGGACACCCGTCCTCGGTCCCGACGGACGTAGGCGGAAGCTCTTCACGTACGACATCCGCTACGGCCGTACGACCGACCGTCGCGTCCTGCGACACCCGGCCCTCGACCGCTCCCGCGACCGTCTCGGCCGTGAGGACGAGTCCCGTGGCGCCCGTGCAGGACACGGCGACATCGGCACGTGTCAGCTCGAACGGCACCGAATCCATCGGTACCGCGCGGGCGGACACGTCCGTTTCCGGGCTCTCGGCGATGATCTGGGCGAGCCGCTCGGCGCGGTCGGACGTGCGGTTGGCGACGACGATCTCGGCGACCCCGGCACGCGCGAGGGTCGCGGCGGCCAGCGACGACATGGAGCCGGCGCCGATCACCAGGGCCCGTTTCCCCTTGGCCCAGGCCTCAACTGCCGTACCGGAAGAGAGCTGTTGAAGGCCGAAGGTGACCAGGGACTGGCCCGCGCGGTCGATGCCGGTCTCGGAGTGGGCGCGCTTGCCGACCCGGAGGGCCTGCTGGAACAGCTCGTTCAACAGCCGCCCGGCGGAGTGCAGTTCCTGCGCCTTGGCGAGGGAGTCCTTGATCTGGCCGAGGATCTGGCCCTCGCCGACGACCATCGAGTCGAGGCCGCAGGCCACCGAGAAGAGGTGGTGGACGGCCCGGTCCTCGTAGTGCACGTAGAGATAAGGAGTGAGTTCGTCCAGGCCGACGCCGCTGTGCTGGGCGAGCAGCGTGGACAACTCGGCGACGCCCGCGTGGAACTTGTCCACGTCGGCGTAGAGCTCGATGCGGTTGCAGGTGGCCAACACCGCGGCCTCGGCGGCCGGTTCGGCGGCGACCGTGTCCTGGAGGAGCTTGAACTGGGCGTCCGCGTTCAGCGTGGCCCGCTCCAGGAGACTGACCGGCGCGCTGCGATGGCTCAGCCCTACGACGAGGAGACTCATGCCGGCATCACGGCGGGGACGTCCCCGTCAGGGCCCTGCTCGGCGGAGTCGTCACGGCGCGCGGCGGTCGGGTGCGCCGCCTGGTTGGCGGCCTCCTCGCCGGCCTTGCGCTGCTCGTGGAAGGCGAGGATCTGCAACTCGATGGAGAGGTCGACCTTGCGGACGTCGACGCCGTCCGGGACGGTCAGCACGGTCGGCGCGAAGTTCAGGATGGACGTCACACCGGCGGCCACGAGGCGGTCGCAGACCGGCTGGGCGGCACCGGCGGGGGTGGCGATGACGCCGATGGAGACGCCGTTGTCGCTGACGATCTTCTCGAGCTCGTCCGCGTGCTGCACCGGGATGCCCGCGACGGGCTTGCCGGCCATCGCCGGGTCGGCGTCGATGAGGGCGGCGACCCGGAAGCCCCGGGAGGCGAACCCGCCGTAGTTGGCGAGTGCGGCGCCGAGGTTTCCGATACCGACGATCACGACCGGCCAGTCCTGGGTCAGGCCCAGCTCGCGGGAGATCTGGTAGACGAGGTACTCGACGTCGTAGCCCACACCGCGGGTGCCGTACGAGCCGAGATACGAGAAGTCCTTGCGCAGCTTCGCGGAGTTGACCCCCGCGGCGGCCGCGAGCTCCTCGGAGGAGACCGTGGGTACCGAGCGCTCCGAGAGTCCGGTCAGCGCGCGGAGGTACAGCGGGAGACGGGCGACGGTGGCCTCGGGAATCCCTCGGCTACGGCTCGCCGGTCGGTGAGTTCGGCCAGTTGCCACGGTGCTCCTGCGGGTAGAGCGGGGCTGTGGGCGGTCACACGTACCCAGACCGCCCCGTCGAAAGCAGGCTATGTCTTTGTGAACGCGTGCACAAAGATGGTGTCCGATTTGCCCGGCCAACGTGACCGGGGTCACGCACACGCGTCCCAGACGTATTCCAGGGGGCAAAACCGCCACACTCCTCGTAATTCCCGCCCCCGAGACCAAACCGCCGTCGATCCTAAGCGACGTTCGGGCGCGCGTTGAACTACTTGGTCAGTTCCCGGCGCAGACGTGCCTCGTCCACCCGCCAGAAGGTGTGCTGTTTCCCATCCACGAGGACGACCGGAATCTGCTCCCAGTACTCGTCGTGCAGTCGCTGGTCCTCGGTGATGTCCTTCTGCTCCCAGGGGACCCCGAGGTCGGCGCAGACCTTCTCCACGACGAGCTGCGCGTCCTCGCACAGATGACAGCCGGGCTTGCGGATGAGGGTGACGAGATGACTCATGCACACCATTCTCGCGCCACCGGTGCACTTCTTTAACGGCCCGGTCGCGGAGAGTTCACAGCCTCCGAACCTCTCGGCTCCGGAACCACCGAACAAACTGGCTATGCTCACGACATGGCCGCTCTCGGATGGCTCACTCCCCGTAGGCGCTCCGCCACGGCGCTGAGTGTGTTGGCAGGCGAGGCCTCTGCGGAGGCAGCGCGCAAGTCGTCGCAGGACGCGCAGGACATACAGGACTCCCTCGCGCCCGAAAAGCAGGCGGAGGAACCGGAGTTCCCGGTCCTCGGCGACGACAGAGCGGCCGCGTTCTTCGACCTGGACAACACCGTCATGCAGGGCGCGTCGATCTTCCACTTCGGCCGGGGCCTGCACAAGCGGAAGTTCTTCGAGACCCGCGACCTCCTCAAGTTCGCCTGGCAGCAGGCCTGGTTCAGGCTCGCCGGCTCCGAGGACCCCGAGCACATGCAGGAGGCGCGCGACTCCGCGCTCTCCATCGTCAAGGGCCACCGCGTCGCCGAACTCCAGTCGATCGGCGAGGAGATCTACGACGAGTACATGGCCGAGCGCATCTGGCCCGGCACCCGCGCCCTCGCCGAGGCGCACCTGGCCGCGGGCCAGAAGGTGTGGCTCGTCACAGCGGCTCCGGTGGAGATCGCCAACGTGATCGCCCGCCGCCTCGGCCTCACCGGCGCGCTCGGCACGGTCGCCGAGTCCGTCGACGGCGTCTACACCGGCAAGTTGGTCGGCGAACCCCTGCACGGCCCCGCGAAGGCGGAGGCGGTACGGGCGTTGGCGGCGGCGGAGGGCCTGGACCTCTCACGCTGCGCCGCGTACAGCGACTCGCACAACGACATCCCGATGCTCTCGCTGGTCGGGCACCCCTACGCCATCAACCCGGACTCCAAGCTGCGCAAGCACGCGCGCGAGCTGGACTGGCGGCTGCGCGACTACCGAACGGCCCGCAAAGCGGCCAAGGTCGGCATCCCGGCGGCGGCCGGCGTGGGCGCGGTGGCGGGCGGCACGGCCGCGGCGATCGCTTTGCATCGCCGACGCCGGTGACGCGGTAAACACAGCCAATCCACGAGTCGTACCCGCGTAACCCCCTGTCCAGTCACGTTGGCTGCACACGGCCACAACACGCCCCGGTCCCTGACTGAATTCGGACCGTTCTGATCAACAACCGGTCACTCTGCGGTACTTGATCGGGCGCCAACCGGTTACAGAAGCGACGTAATCGATGATTTGAGCAACTGGGTGTAGCAGCGCCTGTACGAAGCGTTATTCTCCTCAGACGCAATCCGGTACCCCTCCGTCGCTACGACGGGTGAATGTTCCGGTACTGCACGTGATGGAAGCTCTGCCTCTGGGAGTCCCGTGTACCCACACGTCGGGGTTGACGCCTCGGGCCTGGCTACGCTGCGCGCAACGGTCCAAGACCTGTTGCGCGGCTTCGTCCCCACCGCGTACGCCGTCCCCGCCGCCTTCGCCACCACCGCACCCGTAGGCCCGTGCTACGCACTGGCCGACGGTGGCGCCGCGGTGGGCAGACGAGGGCGCTCGGCCGGCGCCGCCACCGCACGCCGTCCGGCCGCTGACAGCGACAGCGCCCGGATGATGGACCTCGTGGAGCGTGCCCAGGCCGGCGAAGCCGACGCCTTCGGCCGCCTCTACGACCAGTACAGCGACACTGTGTACCGGTACATCTACTACCGAGTGGGAGGCAAAGCCACCGCCGAGGACCTCACCAGCGAGACCTTTCTGCGCGCCCTGCGCCGCATCGGCACGTTCACCTATCAGGGGCGCGACTTCGGCGCCTGGCTGGTGACGATCGCCCGCAACCTGGTCGCCGACCACTTCAAGTCGAGCCGCTTCCGGCTGGAAGTGACCACCGGCGAGATGCTCGACGCCAACGAGGTCGAGCGCTCCCCCGAGGACTCCGTCCTGGAGTCCCTGTCGAACGCCGCACTGCTCGACGCCGTACGGCGGCTCAACCCGCAGCAGCAGGAGTGCGTCACGCTCCGCTTCCTCCAGGGCCTCTCCGTCGCGGAGACCGCCCGGGTGATGGGCAAGAACGAGGGTGCGATCAAGACCCTCCAGTACCGGGCCGTGCGCACGCTCGCCCGGCTCCTCCCGGACGACGCCCGCTGACGGCATACGCTCGGTAGCGCCCAACTCGCGCTCAGTGAAAGTCCGTTGAGTTCGCGGTCGGATCATCCGTCGTCCGTAACCCAAGTGCCGCGCCACTCGTTGTGCGGGATACAGGCTCCCTGTGGTCACGACCTGGCCCTCCCCGATCACTCGATCGTGTGGATGTGGTCAGGCTGTGCAACCCTCAGGACCCCCTGGGGAGTCGACCGTCATGACGCGAGAGGAGGTGCCGCCAGTGATCGCGAACGTATCGGCGCACCGGCGGGCGAACGCCTTCGCCCAGGCCCTGGATGAGGAGCAGTCCGACCAGGGCACGGCGGCCGAGCAGTCCGAAGGACCGGCCCCGGCCCCGGCTGCTGCGGAACAGACCGAGCAGGGCCGCATGCTGGCCTTCGCCACCGGTCTCGGCGAGCTGCCCAAGCCCGTGCTGGACCCCGAGGTCAAGGTGGTCCAGCGGGCTCAGCTGGTCGCCGCGTTCGAGGCCATGCTGCAAGGCGAGGCACCCGCACCCTCGGTACCGGAGCAGCGCTCCCCCCGGTCCCGGGGTACGCACCGGGCCACCGGTCTGGGCAAGCTGCGACCGCGGTCCCGGCTCTCCAAGGGCCTCGCGGCCGGCGGACTGAGCGTCGGGGTCGCGGCGGGAGCCTTCGGCGGAGTGGCCGCGGCGAGCTCGGGCGCCTTGCCCGGTGACTCGCTCTACGGCCTGAAGCGCGGCATCGAGGACTTCAAGCTCAACTACCTGTCCGACGGCGACGACCAGCGCGGTGTGGCCTACCTCGACCAGGCGTCCAACCGCCTGAGCGAGGCACGCCGGCTGATCGAGCGGGACCGCAGCGGCCATCTCGACCACGAGCAGCTCGGCGAGATCCGCCGCACGCTCGCCGGGATGACGCACGACGCGTCCGAGGGCCACCGCCTGCTGCACGAGGCGTACGAGCAGGACCCGAACTCGCTGGGCCCCATCCAGGCCCTCTCCGCGTTCTCCCGCTCGCACCGCGAGGCATGGGGCGCCCTGCGCGACCGCCTCCCCGTCCAGCTCGGCGACGTCAGCGACCAGGTCTCCTCGGTCTTCGACGCCATAGACGAAGAGGTCGCCCCGCTCCAGTCGATGCTCCCCCAGCCCCCGGCGACGGCCCCCGGCACCGGCAAACACCGCGCTCCGGGTTCGACGTCCAAGGACGGCTCCACCGACACCCACCGCTCGACGACACCGAGCACGACGGACGGCTCCGCGGAGACCGGCCACTCCAGCGCCCCCACCGACTCCGCCACCACCGGCGACGGCCTCCTCGGCGGCAACACGGGCGGCCTCCTGGACCCCCCGAAGTCCTCCGGCACGGCATCACCGTCCACGAGCAAGCCGTCGATCACTGAGCCCGATGTCACGCTGCCACCGCTGTTGCCGGGTTTGCTGCCGGGCCTGGGCATCGACAGCGAGGACGCGAATTAGCCCGATGGGCGCCCTTCCAGCGAGGGGCGCCCATCGGTCTTTAGGGGCGCGGGGCTGTATTGATTTGCGGCTACCGCCGCGTGGGCGCGACCAGCCCCCACCGGCCCGCAGCCAAGGAACTTCGGAACCAAAAGCTAGAAAAACACCGACCGCCGCTGCACCAGCAACTTGTACAGCGTGTGCTGGATCTGCTCCCTCACCTGGTCCGTGAGGTTGAACATCAGCATGGGATCCTCGGCCGCCTCCGGCGGATAGCCGGCCGTGGGGATCGGCTCGCCGAACTGGATCGTCCACTTCGTGGGGAGCGGGATCGCACCCAATGGACCCAGCCAGGGGAATGTGGGCGTGATCGGGAAGTACGGGAAGCCCAGCACCCGGGCCAGCGTCTTCGAGTTGCCGATCATCGGGTAGATCTCCTCCGCGCCCACGATCGAGCACGGGATGATCGGCGTGCCCTTGCGCAGGGCCGTCGAGACGAAACCGCCGCGGCCGAAGCGCTGGAGTTTGTAACGCTCGCTGAACGGCTTGCCGATGCCCTTGAAGCCCTCCGGCATCACACCGACCAACTCACCGCGTCCCAGCAGGCGTTCGGCGTCCTCGGCGCAGGCGAGCGTGTGACCGGCCTTGCGGGCGAGTTCGTTGACCACCGGCAGCATGAACACGAGGTCCGCCGCGAGGAGCCGGAGGTGCCGGCCCGCGGGGTGGTTGTCGTGGACGGCGATCTGCATCATCACGCCGTCCAGCGGCAGCGTCCCGGAGTGGTTGGCGACGATCAGCGCACCGCCCTCCGCCGGGATGTTCTCGATGCCCTTGACCTCGACCCGGAAGTACTTCTCGTACAACGGGCGCAGCGCCGGCATCAGGACCTCGTCGGTGAGCTCCTCGTCGTAGCCGAAGTCGTCGACGTCGTAGTCCCCGGTCAGCCGGCGGCGCAGGAAGGACAGGCCGTGGGCGACCCGGCGTTCCAGGCCGCTCTGGCCGTCCTGGCCGGTCTCGTCCGGTGTCTGTTCCGGCTCGTGTTCCTCACGCGTCACAGGAACATCATCCTGCGCGAAGTCCCGGCCCGGCAGGGGCTGGACCTCACGGACCAGCGCGGGCTCGCCGTTCTTGCGCCGGTTCCCGGTGCTCCGGCGCCGCTGCGGCCGCTGCACGCCGTTCGCACGGGACCGGTCGTCGTCGAACGGAATGACCTTGGCATCCGCCATCGTTGATGCGCTCCTCAGTTGGCGCTCGGCGTCGGGGGGTGGCCACTGCCCGGCCGGGACAGCGCGGCGATCCGGTCGACGGCCCCCGCGAGGGCCTCCGGCGGCAGCAGCCCCGGGCCCTGACTCCGCGCGAAGTCCGCGAAGGTCTCGGCGGTCGTGTACTTCGGCTTGTACCCCAGCGTCTCGCGCATCTGGACCGTCGACACGACCCGGCCGTGGGTGAGCAGCCGGATCTGTTCCGGGGAGAAGTCCGTCATCCCCAGCGTACGCACCAGGGAACCAGCCCAGGTGACCGCGGGCAGCAGCAGCGGCACGGTCGGGCGGCCCAGCCGCCGCGAGCACTGGGAGAGCAGCAGGACGCCGTCCCCGGCGATGTTGAAGGTGCCGCTGTTGAGCGTGCCCCGCTCCGGATCGTGCGAGGCGATCCGCAGTACGTCGATCACGTCGTCCTCGTGCACGAACTGGAGGCGCGGGTCGTAGCCGAACACGGTCGGCAGGACCGGCAGCGAGAAGTACGACGCGAGCGGCGAATCCGCCGTAGGACCAAGGATGTTGGCGAACCGCAGCACGCACACGGCGACGTCGGGGCGGCGGCGGGCGAAGCCTCGCACGTACCCCTCGACCTCGACGGTGTCCTTCGCGA
Organism: Streptomyces colwelliae; assembly: GCF_048158785.1. Taxonomy (NCBI): domain Bacteria; kingdom Bacillati; phylum Actinomycetota; class Actinomycetes; order Kitasatosporales; family Streptomycetaceae; genus Streptomyces; species Streptomyces colwelliae. The sequence goes on from NZ_JBLTJC010000273.1 coordinate 13,588, forward strand.
AGCCGCCGCTCGGCAGGGACTTCGGCGGGGTGCCCTCGGTGAAGACGGCCGGGTCGCGCGGGGCGGAGCCGTAGACGTTCGTACTGGACTTCACCACCAGGCGCTTGACGACCGGCGACTTCTGGCAGGCGCCCAGCAGTTGCATGGTGCCGATGACGTTGGTCTCTTTGACCGTGGTCCGGCTGCCGCTGCCCAGGGCGGTGCCCGTCACGTCCATGTGCACGACGGTGTCGGCGCCCGACTCGGCGAGCACGCGCGCGATGGTGGGCTGCCGGATGTCGGCCTGGATGAACTCCGCGCCCCCCAGATGGTGTCCCGGCGGAACCGCGTCCACGGCGATCACCCGGTCCACCCGTGGGTCACGCTGGATCCGTCGTACGAACCGGCCCCCCAGCTGTCGGGCCACTCCGGTCACGAGCACGACCTTCCCCAAGATCAGCGCCTTCCTTCTGAGTTACCCGTGTGCGGCCAACCTAGCGGTTCGGTGTTGCGCTGTGATGACCGCCCGACCGACGAAAGTCCGGAACATAACTGTGGCCCCGGTCCGGAACATAACTGTGGCCCCCCACCGAATTCGGTGGGGG
>NZ_JBLTJC010000274.1:0-14070 GCF_048158785.1 Streptomyces colwelliae
GGTACTGCACCGACGTGATGTCGTCGCCGCCCAGGTCCATGTCGAAGCCCGCGTCACGAAGGGCGCGGATCTTCTCTTCTTCCTTGACCTTGGTCTGGATGAAGTCCTCGATGTCGGGGTGCCTCGCCGAGAAGGAGACCGCGCTCTTCCGCGAGGACATGACCGCCCTGCGCATCCGAGGCCGAACTCCGGTTCATGCGGCGCGTGGTGGAGACGCTCCGGGAGAACGCCCAGCGGCCGCCGCGCCGGCCGCAGCACAGGTGGAACGGCAGAAGCTGCGCAAGCACTTCGGCCGTTTCGACATCCTCTTCTTCCTCCTCTGCACGATCGTCGGCGTCGACACCATCGGCACGGTCGCCTCGTCCGGCGCCGAGGCGTTCACCTGGCTCATCGTGCTGGCCGCGGTGTTCTTCGTCCCCTCCGCGCTGCTGATCGCCGAACTGGGCGCCGCGTTCCCCGAGGAGGGCGGCCCCTACATCTGGACCAGCCGCGCCTTCGGCCGCCTCGCGGGCGCCGTCAACAACTTCCTCTACTGGATCACCAACCCGGTCTGGCTCGGCGGCACCCTCGCCGTCTCCGCCGTCACGGCGTTCACGACCTTCTTCAACGACGGCAAGGACCTCAGCACCCCCGCCTTCTACGTCTTCGCCCTCGTCTTCATCTGGGTGGGCGTCCTCGCCGCGATCCTCTCCTTCGACGTCGGCAAGTGGATCCCCACCATCGGCGCCTGGAGCCGCTTCGCCCTCCTCGGCCTGTTCACGATCACGGTCGTCGTCTACGGCATCCAGCACGGCCTGCACGGTTTCGGCCCCGCCGACTTCTCCCCGACGTACGCGGGCTTCGTCGGCCTGGTCCCCGTCCTGATGTTCAACTACGTCGGCTTCGAACTGCCCAACACCGCGGGCGACGAGATGACCGACGCTCAGAAGGACGTCCCCTTCGCGATCTTCCGCAGCGCCGGCCTCGCCGTCCTCCTCTACGCCCTCCCCATCCTCGGCATCCTGCTCGTCCTCCCGGTCAAGGCCATCACCGGCCTCGGCGGCTTCCTCGACGCGATCCGCCAGGTCTTCACCGTCTACGGCGGTGACGTGGCCGCCGACGGCACCGTCACCAGCAGCGGCGCCGGCACGGTCCTCGGGGACATCGCCGCGGTCCTCTTCATCCTCACGGTGCTGTCCTCCGGCGTCACCTGGGTCATGGGCTCCGACCGCGCCCTCGCCGTCTCCGGCTACGACGGCGCCGCGCCCCGCTTCCTCGGCGTCATCTCCAGCCGGTTCGGCACACCGGTACGGGTCAACATCCTCAGCGGCCTGGTCTCCACCCTCGTCCTGGTCCTGGCCCACCAGCTCACCGACGGCAGCGCGGCCAAGCTCTTCGGCGCCGTCCTCGGCCTCGCCGTATCCACCACGCTGGTCAGCTACCTGGGCATCTTCCCGGCCCTCGCGGTACTGCGCCGCAAGGCCCCGGACGTCCCCCGCCCCTACAAGGCGCCGTTCCCCCGCACCATCAGCACGGTCCTCACCGTGCTGATCCTGTTCGCCAGCGTGCAGCTGATCGCTCCCGGACTCGGCGACCACTGGTTCGGCGCCGACTACCTCCCGGACGGCTGGACCCACGCCGAGCGCTGGAAGTACCTGCTGACGGAGCTCGTGCCGCTCGTCGCCTTCATGCTCCTCGGCGTCCTCTTCTGGGCCCTGGGCAAGCCGACCCGCACGGCCAACTCGCTCTCGCTCACCAAGGAGTAGCGTTCCGGTCGATCACCGGAGAACCGGAACCGGGACTCGACAGAAGGAACCGAACCGCCGTGCCCCTGCGCTGTGTTGTCCTCGACGACTATCAGAACGTGGCGACCGAACTCGCCGACTGGTCGGTCGTCGAGGACACCGTGGAGGTCGTGAGCCTGCGCGAACACCTCGCCGACGAGACCGAGTTGGCCACCGCCCTCGCCTCCGCCGACATCGTCGTCACCCTGCGCGAACGCGTCCCCTTCCCCGCCTCGCTCCTCGCCCGCCTGCCCCGCCTGAAGCTGCTGATCGCCTCCGGCATGCGCAACTCCGTCATCGACTACGCCGCCGCGAAGGCGCACGGCGTCACCGTGTGCGGTACGGCCAGCTCCTCGACCCCGCCCGTCGAACTGACCTGGGCGCTCCTGCTGGGCCTCGCCCACGGAATCGTCGAGGAGGCCAACTCCCTGCGCGGCGGCGGCCCTTGGCAGCAGACGGTCGGCGCCGACCTGCACGGCCGCACCCTCGGACTGCTCGGCCTCGGCAAGATCGGCAGCCGGGTCGCACACGTAGGCCTGGCCTTCGGCATGCGCGTCACGGCATGGAGCGCGAACCTCACGAAGGAACGCACCGACGAGGTGGGCGTACAACTCGCCCCGTCCAAGGAGGAGTTGCTCGCGGACAGCGACTTCGTCTCGGTCCACCTCGCCCTCGGCGACCGCACCCGCGGTCTCCTCGGCCCCGCCGAACTCGCCCTCCTCAAGCCCACCGCGTACCTGATCAACACCTCACGCGCGGCGATCGTCGACCAGGACGCCCTGCTCACCGCCCTGCACGAGGGCAGGATCGCCGGCGCCGGCCTCGACGTCTTCGACAGCGAGCCCCTCCCCGCCGACCACCCGCTGCGCACCGCCCCACGCCTGCTCGCGACACCCCACCTCGGCTATGTGTCGCGGGCCAACTACACGACGTACTACGGCCAGGCCGTCGAGAACATCCAGGCCTACCTGGCGGGTTCACCCGTACGACAGCTGCCGTAGAACCCATGGCCCGTACGGCAGTTGACGCCGAACCCGCGCGTCACGCGCGGCGCGTCACGCCGCCACTGCCGGCCGCCGGTAGATTCCCTCGCTCCGCCGCAGGTGATGGAGATCCACCAGGTAGCGCCGGAGCGTCACATGGTCGACCTCGCCCTCGTCGCACCAGGCGCGCAGCTTCTCGTTGACGATCCGCTCGGGGTACTCGATGCCGGGGGCGAAGGTCTGCTCGGCGATGTGCTGGAGCACCACCTGCTTGCGGGTCCACTGGGCGGGGAGGCGGACGAGGCGGCCGCCCCGGACGAAGGTCCGCAGGATCATGTCGGTGTGCTCGTCGCCGGTGACCGGGCCGTCCTCGACCGGCTCGCCGCCCTCGCGGGCCAGCTTCTTGAACAGGTCGTAGTCGACGCGCAGTTCACCGTCGTCCATCGTCTTCACCACGCCCTGTTCGCGCAGTCGCAGCAGGGCGACGGCCGTGCCCCTCGGGGTCAGGCCGGCCACCTCGGCGACCCGCTCGGAGGTCTCCGCGCCCAGGGCCACCGCCGCGAAGGCGCGCACCCGGTTCTCCTCGGCGAACAGACGGATCAGTTGGTCGGTTGCCATGTCCGGAGGCTAATGGACACCCACCCGTCCAGGGCACCGATTTTCCGGCTGTCGAACATCCACTCCCGGCGCTCGAAGTCGTGTTCAAAAAGGTGATCCCGGCGCTGTCGCCGTTACCAGGCATGGGCCGCCGCGTTGAACTCGGAGTGCGGTGGCGAGTCGTGCCGTCGCACTCATCGAACCAAAGGAGAACGTGATGTCTCGCATCGCGAAGGCGGCCGTCGTCGCCCTCGGCACGGGTGCCGTGGCGCTCGGTGGCGCCGGCCTGGCCATGGCGGACGCGGGCGCGCAGGGTGCGGCCGTCGGTTCGCCCGGCGTCCTGTCGGGCAACGTCGTGCAGGTTCCGGTCCACATCCCGGTCAACGTCTGCGGCAACACCGTCAGCGTGATCGGCCTGCTGAACCCGGCCTTCGGCAACACCTGCGCCAACGTGAGCGGCCACGGCCACCCCGGCCACCCCGGCCCGGGCTACGGCGGCAACGGCTACGGCCACTGATTCGACCGCACGCGCGGACGGACGTACGCGAAGAGCCCCGGCACCTCAGGCGCCGGGGCTCTCCCCGTGTCCGCGACCGGTCAGCCGTACCGATAGATGCCGCTGACGTCCTCCAGCTGCTCCGGCGTCACGTCCCACGGCGGCATCCGCTCCTGCCGTGCCACGACCCGCCCCTCCTGGTCGTCACCCGCGCCCGGCGGCTTCGCCGGCAGATAGCGGGCGCCGCGGTGCCTGCTCTGCCAGCGCGACCACTGGAGGTCGACGAAGGCGTGGTGCAGCCAGAAGACGGGGTCGTTGACGGACGCGCCGCCGAGCATCACGCCCCCGACCCACTTGTGCACCCGGTTGTGGTTGCGCCAGGACGCGCTGCCCCGTCCGGTGCCCCACCCCTCCAGCCGGTTGCGGAACCCCGTGCGGCAGGTCGAGTCCCAGGGCGAGATGTCGTAGACGGGGTCGGCGAGCGCCCCGTCCAGGTCGCTCTTCGTCGGCAGCGCGATCGGGGAGCCGGCCCGGCCCAAGTCCCTTGTGAGGTACGGCTCGTCGGTGATGTTCTCGGTGATCTTCCACTTGCCCGTCGCGTAGGCGAACGGCCCGGTCGTCACCTGGTGGTCGGAGCGCCGCCCGGTGCCGCCGAGCAGGTCCTTGGTCCAGGGCGTGGAGGTCGCGGACCGTTCCCGCGTCCAGTCCCAATAGGGCACCGTCACCGAGGAGTCGACCCGGCGCAGCGCCCGCTCCAGGTCCAGCAGGAACTGCCGGTGCCAGGGCAGGAAGGAGGGCGCCATGTGCGCGGAGCGCAGTCCGTACTCCCCGTCGGGCACGAAGAACTCGATGTGCGTGCGCACGAACTCGTCGTACTCGCCCCGCCGTTTGATCTCCAGCAGCGCCGCCACGAACCGCCGCTTCTCGGCGCTCGTGAGTGTGCTGACGTCCTTACGCGTGTACGCCATGGTCTCCCCCCATGTGCATCTGCTCCATCGGCCCGTCCGCCTCGCACAGTTCCCGCCCGGGGCTCAGCTCGTCGACGGCCGCGCGGGTCGCCTCCAGGGCGGTGGGATACGAGCGGTAGTGGTCGACCATGCTCAGCCAGGTGCCGTCCGCGCGCCGCATCAGATGCAGCGGCCGGCCGTCCACCGTCACCTGCCACCCGTCCTTCAGCACGCCGTGGATACGACGGCCCCGGTACGTCTCGTCGAAAGCGGTGTCCCCAGGGTCCTCGCCGGACCGCGTGGGCCGCGAGGCCGCGACGACGGGCACGAGGGCCACGGCGAGGGCGGCACCGAACACCCCCCGCAACGCCTCCCGCCGCGTCCTGCGCACCGGCCCGGGTCTGACCGACTCCCGGCCCACGGGTACTCCACCGACGCTCACGCTCATGGCCCGACTCCCTCGTCCGTTCCGTCCGTTCGAGGGGCTAACCGTCCGACACCCCGCCCGGTCACCATGCCGGCCGCGGACAGACGAAAGGGCCCGGGTCGCACCACCCGGGCCCTCGTCCGCTCCGGCCCTACGGCCGTCCTCGTTCTTCCCGCACTACGGCGCTACGGCGCTACGGCGCTACGGCTCAGAGGCCCGCGCCCGTGACCAGGTCCGCGCCGGGCACGGTCTGCAACACCGGGGCCAGTACGCCCAGCTGAGGCGCCTTCAGGTCCGGGAGGCCGAAGTTGTCGGGGTTGGGCGGGGTCAGCGGCACGTCCAGCGCCAGGCCCGGGGCCATCGTGCGCAGGTCGGAGGCGGGCGTGCTGACACCGACGTGGTCGAAGCCGTCGCCGAGGACGTGCGGCAGCGGAGCGCGCAGGCCGAGGCCGGGCAGGCCGCCGTGGACCGGGAGTTGGGGAATGGCCCGCTCGGGGATGAGCCGGCCCTCGACGTACCGCGGGCCCTCGGGCGAGCCCGGCATGGGTACCGGGATCTCCCCGCCCAGCTTGGGGAGTTCCATGCCGAGGGCGTTCTCCGCGCCTTCCAGCGGCACGGGCACGGGAACCGCGCCGAGCGCGGCGGCGGGGGTCGCGGCGGCGGCGCCGGTCGCGGCCGCCACGGCCGTGATGACGGCGGCGATGGTTCCTCGGGTGGTCGACTTCATCTCGAGTACGGTCCCTTTCGGAATTCGGAGGCTCTGCGTGCTGCCCGGGTAACGAGGCCGGGCAGGACATCAGTTCAAGATTCCCCCGAGTGCCGTAGTAATCAGCTTTCCGGAATTCCCGCCGCCGGACCGGAATCTGCTTCCCACCAGCGGGCCGGAACCGGCAATTCCCGCCCGCTGTGCGGTCGTTCGTCCGGTTCTCAGCCGCGCAGGCTGCGGGCGGGCAGGATGATGTGCGCGGCGGCGTTCAGGGTGTCCTCGGAGCCGGCGAACTCGGCCAGCGCCTCGGGGGTGACGGGCTTGCCCGGCTCGGCCTCGGGCCACGGGCGGGTGGTGAACACCAGGTAGGCGAAGCCGCGTTCGCCGACCGCCGCGAGCCACTCGGGCGGCGGCACGCACTGGGCGTTGAGCTGCGGCATGTTGAGGACGGCCTGCCCGGACTCGATGAGCATGGTGATCGGCAGGCTGGGCTTGGTGGCGCCGTCGACGATGTTGCCGCCGACCGGGAGCCCGTTGTCGGTCAGCAGCCGTTCCACGGCGGCGGTGGCGGCCTCGGGGCCGTCCGCGGCGTCGCCCAGGGTGTAGGCGAGGAGATAGGGCATGTCCCCGTCGGGGGCCTCGCCGCTCCACGCCAGGACGACGAGGGTGCCGAGGTCGGCGACGCGGAAGGGGCGCGTTTCGCTTGAGGTTGAGGTCACCGCGCGACCTTATCGACGGGCCGTAAGGCCCTCGGACGCGTTCTCACCCGTCCGGCCGATGGCACGGGCGCCCCGCCACACGAACGAGGGACGTCTCACGACGCCCCTCGAACACCACCGGAGAGACTCAGCCCTGCAGCGGCAGACCGCCGAGCAGCGGGTTGTGCTGGTTCAGCGCGGCGGTCGCACCCTTGACGGTGTTGAGCGCGGAGCCCTTGTTCTCGGTGTCGAGCGCGTCCGACTGGTGCTGGAGCGGCATCACGTCGGCGGGCTGGAGCTGACCACTGGTGAGGGTGTTGACGGCGCCGGTGAGGCTGGTGGGCGTCACGTCGGCGGGGCTGTAGGCGAACGCGGGCGCGGCGGCACCGGCGATGGCGAGGGACCCGGCAACGACAGCGGCAGCCTTCAGGGACTTCATCGTGTTCCTTTCTTCGGCAACTCATGTCACCAGAGCGAATTCTGTCGCCGTGTGTAACGAGTTCCGGCCGGGGCGGAAACCCCGTGCGCAGAAAGTTTCTGCTGCCCACCCGAATGCAGCGTGTGTCTCATCGGCGTTTCCCATCCTCATATGAAAAGGCCGTACAGCGGAAAAGGCCGTCGGGCCGATCCCGGAAAGGACCGGCCCGACGGCCGTTCTACGACTGCTCTACGACTCTTCTACGACAGCTCGCGTCACACTCCCGGAAGCGCCGGAACGGCCGGCACCGCGGGTACCGCCGGAAGCGCGGACGTCGACGGCAACGACGGCAGCGCGGGCAGACCGGGCAGGCTCGGCGCGGGCAGACCGCCGCCCAGCAGCGTGGCCGCGACCACGTTGACGAGGCCCGTCACCACACCGGTGACCGCCGGGACGACGCCGGCGACGTCGCCGGAGGTGACCGCCGCGAGCAGCGTGGCGACCGCCTTCTGCAGGGACGCGAGCGCGTCACCGGCGAGGTCGGCGGGCGCCTCGGCCTTGGAGTCGTCGCCGCTCTTGAGCGAGGGCAGCGCGGGGGCCGCCGGTACGGCGGGCACGGCGGGGACGGCCGGCGCCGCGGGAACCGCCGGGACCGCCGGTGCGGCCGGCGCCGCCGCGGTGACCTTGGCGATGGCCGCGGTGACCGCGTCGCCCAGCGTCTTCGCCTGGTCGGCGGAGAGCTGGCCGTTGTCGGCCTTGAGCGCCTGGGTCAACAGGTCGGTGACAGGGGTGAGTACGCCGCCGACGTCACCGAGGCCCTTGACCTGGGCGAGCAGTGCGTCAGCGCCCGGGACCGGCGCGCTCGACGCGGCGTGGACGTGCTTCCGCGCCGAGTCGTTGTCGGCCGCGACGGCCGCGGGGCCGGCGATTCCGATCAGGACGGTGGCACAGAGCACGGAGGACGCGACGCGCCGTGCGGGCAGACCACGCATGGGTGTTTCCTTTCGGTGGTGCTTCGGATCTTGAGCCCACCGTGAAAGCGCTCACCACCATCTGCAACCGGTCGGACGCGCCGGGTGACCGTTCGTCAGCCGTACGGTCGGCGTCGTGCCTGGTGAGGGCCATGTCAAGACCGAAGCGCCGGGCCGGGACCGCTACCGCCCATTCGGGGCAACACCGCGAAACGCCGACCGGCCGTCCCCCCGTGGAGACACCACGGGTGAACGGCCGGCCGAAGTGATGCGCGCGGACGTCAGTCGTTGACGCAGGTGTTGCCGAAGGCCGGGTTCAGCAGGCCGATGACGTTGACGGTGTTGCCGCAGACGTTGACCGGGATGTGGACCGGAACCTGCACGACGTTGCCCGACAGCACGCCCGGGGAGTGGGCGGCAGCGCCGTGCGCGTCGCTGTCCGCGGCGGCGATGCCGGCGGTGCCCGCCATGGCGGCGGCGGCAACGGAGGTCAGGACCAGGCCCTTCGCGATACGCGACATGGAGAGGTGCTCCTTGGGGTTGAAACAAACATCCGGGCGGGGATGCCCGGCGCTGTGTCAACGCGCGGCGCCCAAAGGGGTTGTGCCGCCAATGGGGTGATCTCCCCGAGGCCTAACTTCACCATTCCGACACACTTGCCACGTTTCGCCGGATTAATACGGATAGCCACTAGAGTTGCGCACCTCCCGAAGTACCCCTATAGCCAGCAAATCGCACATAGGGGCCGTACTTCCCGAAAGGGCACCTCCGGTCATGCGCAATTCCCTGGGTCCGCTGCTGCGCCGGGCGTCGACGGGCGCTCTCGCCCTCGTCACGATCTGGGCCCCGGCCGCGTCCGGAGCATCCGCCCCGCCCACGGAGGCGGCGCGCGTCCCCTTCGCCCAGCGCTACCACGCGCTCCAGCACGGCGGCATCGTCCGCGCGGCCAACACCTCCATCAGCTGCCGCGCCAACTCGGCCGCCTGCCCGGCCGTACGAGAAGGACAGGCCGCGGTCAACGGCGACTTCGACATGTTCTACGTCGACGTCGACCGCGACCCGAACACCTACAACTCCTCCCGCGCGGAGGTCCGGCTGCCCGAGGGTGCCCGGGCCACGTACGCGCGGCTGTACTGGGGCGGCAACCTCCGCGTGGGCGAGCAGAAGCCGCCCAAGGACAACGGTCGGGTGCTGGTCGCGGAGCCCGGTGGCGAGTACAAGGCGGTGCTCGCGGACACGGTCGTCGGGCACCGGGTGGCGGGCGGCGTGGACGCGTTCCAGGCCTCGGCGGACGTCACGAAGCTGGTCCGGGAGAGCGGTTCGGGCCTCTACACCGTGGCCCAGGTCAACACGGCGATGGGCAGGTCCGCGGCCGGGGCGTGGGGCGGCTGGACGCTCGTCGTGGCGTACGAGAAGCCGCAGGAGCCGCTGCGCCGACTGGAGTTGTGGGACGGCTTCGACGCGATGGGCTCCCGTACCGGCGCGGAGATCCGGATGCGCGGCGTGCGTGTGCCCGCGCACGCCGGGGGACGCGCGGGCGTGGTGGCGTACGACGGGGATCGCGGCCGTACCGGGGATTCGCTCACACTCTCGACCGGTCGTACGAACGCCACCGCGCTCGGTGACGGCGCCAACCCCCGTGACGACGTGCTGAATTCCACGATCAGCGACCCGGCGGCGGCGCCTTCGGAGCGTGCGCCCGCGTATGCGAACACGCTCGGCTACGACTCCGATGTGTTCGATCTCGGCAAGGCGCTGCGTCCCGGCGGTGACCAGCTGGCCTTCCGGCTCGTTTCCCAGCGGGACGCGGCGTGGTTCGGGGCGCTCTTCGTCGCCGTCGACGCCCAGCAGTGAGGCGCGTTCCCGCCCGCAGTCCCGAGCACCACCCGTGAGCGAGGAAACCGCGCAATGCACCAGCCAGCAACCGACCCTCGGCCACGGGTCCTGCACCTCGCCCAGCCCGTGGACGCCGGGGTCGCCCGTGTCGTAACGGATCTGACGCGTGCTCAGCTCGCGTCGGGCCTGCACGTCACGGTCGCCTGCCCCGCCGGCGGCGGCCTCGCGGACGGGGTCCGGGCGCTCGGCGCCGACGTACGCCGGTGGGAGGCGACCCGGTCACCCGGTCCGGCGCTCGTCTCCGAGGTGCGGCGGCTCGCCCGGGTGGTCGAGGAGGTGCGGCCCGATCTGGTGCACGCGCACAGCGCGAAGGCCGGTCTCGCCGGGCGGCTCGCCGTGCGGGGGCGGATCCCGACCGTGTTCCAACCGCACGCCTGGTCGTTCGAGGCGGTCGGCGGGGTCACCGCCGCGCTCGCCGTCGGCTGGGAGCGGTGGGGTGCGCGCTGGGCCACCCGGACGGTGTGCGTGAGCGAGGCGGAGCATACGACCGGGCTGCGGGCCGGTGTCCGGGGCCGCTGGAGCGTGATCCCCAACGGGATCGACACCGAGCGCTTCCACCCGGCCGCCGTGGACACCGTACGGGCCGGGATCGAGCGGCTCGCCGGGGTCGATCCGGCGGCGCCGCTGGTGGTGTGCGTGGGGCGGCTGTGCCGGCAGAAGGGGCAGGACGTCCTGCTGAGCGCGTGGGACGAGGTGGTCCGGCGGGTGCCGAAGGCGCGGCTCGTGCTCGTCGGTGACGGGCCCGACCGGGCCGCGCTGCGTGAACTCGCCCCGGATTCCGTGCTGTTCGCGGGTTCCGTCACCGATGCCGTGCCCTGGTACCAGGCCGCCGACCTGGTGGTCCTGCCCTCGCGCTGGGAGGGCATGGCGCTGGCCCCGCTGGAGGCGATGGCCTGCGGACGGCCCGTCGTCGTCACCGATGTCGCGGGCGCCCGCGAGAGCCTGCCCCCCGGACTCGCACCCCGCTGTCTGGTCCCGGCCGAGAACCCGGCGGTGCTGTCCGGGGCCGTCGCCGAGCTGCTGCTCGACCCGCTGCTGCGCGAGTCCGTCGGCCATCAGGGACGCCGGTACGTCCAGTCCACGCACGACGTGCGGCACACCGCCGAGGCGGTCGCGGAGGTCTATCGCGATCTCCTCGGCGGCGCCCCGGAGGCGAAAGAAGAGGACACGTCCGTCGTGCCCACCGAGTGCAGGGAGTCCATCCACTCGTGACTGCGGAAAGCACCGTCCCCTCCCCCGGCGGACAGCCACGGGACCGCGGATTCTCGAACGTCTCGGTCATCCCCCGCCGCATCGGCGGCGGTTTCCGGTTCCCGGTCCGCCGACCGCCCGCGCGACCGGCCTCACCGCTGCCGCTGCTCGGCGCGGACCTCGCCGCCGCCCTGGTGGGCGCCCTCGCGCTCACCGGCAGCCGGCGCAGACCGCTGCTGGTGGCCCTGTTGATCGCCGGGTCGATACTGCTGCGCCCGCACCTGCCCCGGGCCGTACCGCGCGTCCTCGACGAACTGCCCGCCGTCTGCGGCCGGATCGCCGTCGCCTGGCTCACGCTCGGCACCCTCACCGCGGCCTACGCCCCCGACCGCGCGCTGTCCCCGCGCACCCTGCTCCTGGGCTTCGCCCTCCAGACGGCGGCGAGCTGCGCGGCCCGCGGCGCGGTGCACCGGCGCCGCCGCAGGGCCCTGCTCAGCCGCCCCCGCGCGGCCCTGGTGATCGGCCCGGCGACGACCGCGCAACGCGTGGCGGCGGCGCTGCTGCGGCACCCGAAGTGCGGGGTCGAGCCGATCGGCATCGTCGCCGAACACCCGGACGGCACCGAGGGGTTGCCGGTCCTGACCACCGGCGAGGAAGTCGAGCGGGCCCTCATCCAGAACGGCGTCCGGGCCGTCCTCACCGTGCATCCCTCCGTACGGTCCGAACGCGGGCCGCTGCTGCGGGCATTGGCGGAGTCGGGCTGCGTGGTCTGGGAGGTCGACGCCGACTCGCCCTCGTACGAGATGCGTGACCAGCTCGCCGGATTCGCCTGCCGCAGGCTGGAGTTGGGGTCACGCCACCCCGGCAGCTTCGGCAAGCGGGCCCTGGACGTACTGGCCTCCGGCACCCTTCTCCTCCTGGTCAGCCCCCTCCTCCTGGTGTGTGCGCTGGTCCTCCGTCTCACCGACGGACGCGGGGTCGTCTTCCACCAGGAGCGCATCGGCAAGGACGGCCGCCCCTTCACCCTCCTCAAATTCCGCACCCACCGCCCGGTCGACGAGCACGAGGCGGCGACCCGCTGGAGCGTCGCGGGCGAGCTTCAGATGAGCCGCTTCTGCCGCTTCCTGCGCCATACCTCGCTGGACGAACTGCTCCAGCTGTGGAACGTGTTCCGGGGCGACATGAGCCTGGTCGGCCCGCGGCCCGAACGCCCGTACTTCGTCGCGCAGTTCAGCCAGGCCTACCCCGGCTACGCGGCCCGCCACCGGATGCAGACCGGCATCACCGGCCTCGCCCAGATCCACGGGCTGCGCGGCGACACCTCGATCGAGGACCGCTGCCGGTTCGACAACGCGTACATCGACAACTGGTCGCTGTGGCAGGACATCTGCATCCTGGCCCGCACGGTGACCGCGCTCGTACGTCCGACCGGGAGCTGAGCCGTGAACCACCGAGCCCGCATGAACGCCCCTGCCCAGCCCGTACGTCCGACGGGGAGCTGAGCCGTGCTGCGCCGAGTCCGCACGTTCGCCCCGGTCCTCCCGGTCGTCGCCGTGATCGCCCTGCTCGGCCTCCCGCTCGCCCAGGGCGAGGGCGGCGCCGGTCCGGCCGACGCGGTCTCCGGGCTCGTCGTGCTGTACTGCGGAATCCGGCTCCTGCGCGACCGCAGCCGCCCCCTGACCCCAACTGCCGTAGCGGTCATGGGACTTCCGGTCCTGGGCCTGTCGATCGCCGCGATGGGCGCGTCCTCACCGGGCGCGGGCCTCAGCGGCCTGGGCCGCTACCTACAGATCTTCGTGCTGGTCCCCACGGCCGTCGTCCTGCTCATCCGCGACCGCCGCGACTTCCGCCTCCTGGCCTGGTCGTTCGTGTCACTCGCGCTGTGGCAGGGGGCGATCGGCGTCAAGCAGTACGTCACCGGGACCGGCGCCTCGTACCAGGGCGAGGAGATCCGCGCGGTGGGCACCTTCGGCCCGACCGACGTGATGGGCATGGCGACGGTCGTGTCCTTCGGCCTGATCTGCGCGCTGGCCCTGGCCCTGGGCCGAAATGACGCACGGCAAAAGGCAGTTGCCGCCGCCTGCGCCTTCGTCCTCTTGGTCCCCCTCGCCCTCTCCTTCAGCAGGGGCGCCTGGATCGCGACGGCGGCGACCTGCGCGATCCAGCTGGCTCTGGCGGGCCTGCGCCGAGCCCTGAAGGTAGCGGCGGCGGTGACGGCGGCGGGCGTGGTCCTGGTAGGTGGCTTGGGCGTCGGTACGGCGATGCTCCAGGAGCGGATCGACAGCATCACCCAAGTCACCGACGCCCCCGACCAGTCGGTGATCGACCGCTACACGATGTGGGCGGCGGCGACGGCCATGTGGCGCGAACACCCCCTCACCGGCGTCGGGTTGAAGGGCTTCCCCGAACACCGCGACGGCAACGCCTCGTTGGCCCTCTCCTCAGGCAGCGACACCGAGGGAGCAGGCGCCGCCTTCGTCAAACAACCCCTGCTCTCCCCGCACAACATGTACCTCCTGATCCTCAGCGAACAGGGCCTGATCGGCCTCGTCACCCTCGCCGGCAGCTGGCTCGCCCTCCTGGTCTGCGCCCTGCGCGGCCTGCTCCGCGTCCACCGCTCCGGACACCCCGGCCTCGACTGCGCACTCGTCTCCTGCGGCCTCCTGACCTGGCAGCTGATCGACTTCATGTACGCGGACATCGGCGGCCCGTCGACGGTCCTCACGGCGGTGGTCTTCGGGGTGGCGGCGTGGTGGTCCTTGGTGGGCGCGAACGCAGAGAAGCAGCCAAGGGCGACGACCCCGGTGCGAGCAACCGCCGAAGGGGCCCTGACCCGATGACGGTGACGCCTCCCGAGCAGGCGGGTCACTTCGAAAACGCCCCAGGGGACAACCCCCTAAAGGGGCGCGGGGAACTGCGCGACCAGCCACGACGGCGCAGCACCCAACCACCCACCGACACCACGCAGGTCCCACCC
>NZ_JBLTJC010000275.1:0-14039 GCF_048158785.1 Streptomyces colwelliae
GGCCCGCCGAGGAATGTGGCACAGGCGAGCGGAAGCGCAACGGCCCCCTACCTGGCAAGCGCCCTCGCGTAAACTGCCCTGTTTTTAGGGGCGCGGGGAACTGCGCGACCAGCCCCCACGCACCCGCAGCCAACCGACTACCTCAGAAGACCGGCGACCCACTCCCGGGGCAACCCATAAGTGTCATGGAGATAGCGGAAGTCCTCCTCACTCAACGGCCCCCGAAACTCAGGCCGAGACAACACCCGCCGCCCCCGCTCAAGGAGTTGCCCGAACCGCCGCTCCTCATCCAGCAACACCTCCCGCACGGTGCCGGTACCGAGAAGCTCCCCCGGCAGATCGACCAACGTACGCGAGTCGTCGTCCCGCCGCAGAACGGTGAGCAGCCGCCGAATCAACCGCCGCACCACATATCCACGCCCGGTGTTGGAAGGCCGTACCCCCTCCTCCAGGACGACAACACTCGACCGAAGATGATCACAGACCACCCGCACCGAGCGCTCGTCCAGATCCCACAACAGCGGAACCGTCCTCATCCACGGCTCGAACAGATCCGTCTCATAGACCGACCGCCGCCCCTGAAGGACAGACACCAGCCGCTCCAGCCCCATCCCCGTGTCGACGTTGACCTGCCGCAGCGGAACGAGCCCACCGTCCTCACCCCGCTCAAGCCGCATGTGCACGTGATTCCAGATCTCCACCCAGCGCGAATCACCGGTAGGGCTCCCCTCCGGCGGGCCATCGCCGGTCCAGAAGAAGATCTCCGAGTCAGGACCACAGGGACCCACAGGCCCGTTGGACCACCAGTTCTCGTCCCGGGTCGACTCGATCGGCAATCCCAACTCCCGCCAGGTGTCCAGCGATTCAAGGTCGGGCCCAACCTGTTCATCACCACCGAAGACAGTGACGTACAACTTCTCGCGCGGAATACCGAAGCCGTCCCGCAGCAGCTCGTACCCCCAACGCAGGCTCTGCGGATGGCTGTAGTCGCCCAACGACCAGGAGCCGAGCATCTCGAACACGGTCAGGTGGGTGAGGTCGCCGATCTCGTCGAGATCCGTAGTACGCAGACAGCGTTGGACGTTGACCAGCCGCCGCCCCTGTGGATGCGGGCGCCCCTGAAGGTACGGCGTGAGCGGGTGCATGCCGGACGTCGTGAAGAGGACCGGGTCCGAGGGCGGCGGCAGCAGCGAGCTGCTGGTGATCAACTCGTGCCCGCGTTCGCGGTAGAAGTCGAGGAACGTACGGACGATGTCGTCGGTGTTCATGGCGGTCAGTCCTTCGCGGGTCGGATGGAGACCGGAAGGGACCGCGGGGCAGCGTGCAAGGGGGCTGGAAACGACACACCCGGCGGTCCGTTTCCGGCCGCCGGGAGAGGTCAGTGAGATCAGTGAGGTCAGATCACACGTCGGCGGCCGGCGAGCTGGTCGCTCGCGCGGTCGCGGTGCCGGTGTGCCTGATGATCCTCATGGACGCCACGTTAACAGGACGCCTCCGCGCCGTCCTGCGGATTTTCACCGGGGTCTGCGCCACCGACGTGCAGTGGTCCTGGTGCTGGGGCTGAGCCGTCACCCCGGCCTGTGCCGCGTGGGCGAGGGAGCGGCGGTCGGGGTGGCTGCCGGGCGCGATGGTCTCGCCCACCTCCACCTCGGCGACGAGTCCGCGCGTCGACACCACCCGCCACACCGAGGTGAGCAGGGAGTCGCTGCCGACGAACGCGGGGGCGGTGCTGGCGGTGCCGTCGGTCAGGTAGTGCAGGCCGACCGGTTGGACGGGGACTCCGGCGTCCAGTGCGGCCTGGAAGACGGCCCGCCGGAAGTGGCCCTGGGCCCGGCCGCACCAGGTGCTGCCCTCGGGGAAGACGGCGACCGCACCGCCCGCGCGCAGGGCGCCCGCGATGGAGGCGACGGTCTCGGGCAGGGCGCGCAGTCGGTCGCGGTCGATGAACAGGGCGCCGCTGCCCGCGGTGAGTGTCCCGGCGACGGGCCAGTGCCGGATCTCGGCCTTGGCCAGCATGCGGGCGGGGCGTACGGCGGCCAGCAGCGGGATGTCCAGCCACGAGATGTGGTTGGCGACCAGCAGCAGTCCGCCGGTGGGCGTGGTGGTGCCGGTGATGCGGAGCCGGATGCCGGCGGACCGGACGATCGTCCGGCACCACCAGCGCACCGCGCGGGCGGGGATCCGCGCGCCGACGGGGGTGAGTGCGGCCCCGGCGGCCACCACGACCAGGACGGTCACGAAGCGCAGCACGGCGCGCGGTACGGCCGTGAGGGACCCCTTCGACTCGATGCACGTCCTGGGGGTGCAGGGCGCGCTGGGCAGCCAGCCGCTCATCACGCGGGGACGAGCGAGAGGAAGTGCCGCAGATAGCGCGGGTTGACCCGGCGCATCGACAGCAGCACGTACAGGTCGGCGACCCCGAAGTCCGGGTCGTGGGCGGGCTCGCCGCACACCCAGGCGCCGAGGCGGACGTATCCGCGCAGCAGCGGCGGGAGTTCGACGCGGCCGGCGGGGCGGGTCACGCCGTCGGCGCTCCAGGGCAGCAGCGGTCGTACCCGGAACTCCTCCGGGGCGAGGTGCTTGGCGCTGACCCGGTCCCAGGTGCCGGCGGCGAGGGCGCCGTCGTCGGCGAGCGGGATGGAGCAGCAGCCGGCGAGCCACTCGTGGCCGCGGTCCACCATGTAGCGGGCTATGCCGGCCCAGATGAGGCCGATGACCGTGCCGTCGCGGTGGTCGGGATGGACGCAGGAGCGGCCGACCTCGACGAGGCCGGGGCGGATCGGGTCGAGGGGGGCGAGGTCGAACTCGCTCTCCGAGTAGAGCCGTCCGGCGACCGCGGCCCGCTCGGGCGGCAGCAGCCGGTACGTGCCGACCACCTGCCCGGTGACCGTGTCGCGGACGAGGAGGTGGTCGCAGTAGGCGTCGAAGGCGTCGACGTCCAGGCCGGGCTGCGGGCTGGACAGGTGGGCGCCCATCTCCCCGGCGAAGACATCGTGCCGCAGCCGCTGCGCGGCTCGTACATCGTCCTCGTCGCGGGCGAGCGTGACGGTGTAGCGGGTCGGCGCGGCGGGCTGCGAGGGACGGTCGAGGGTGGAAACGCCGGTCATGGCTCTCTCCTGGTCACGGGCCGGGGCGGCTCGGCGGCGAGCGGTGCCGCTGTACCTGTTGTGCCGACGCCGGCTGTCCGTGGTGTGACCCGCGAAGAGAGAGACGATGTGGGGTTGTTGAATGCCAGGGGTGCTTGGCGGAGCCGGGGTTGAGCACCACTCCGGCTCCGCCCGTCCGCACCCTGCCGGCGAACGTTCGGTGAGCTGGGACGTCTAGCGCTTGGCCACCTTGCGCGTCGCCCGCAGCCACTCCTTGTTCATCCCGGTGATGGACACCAGCGGGATGCCCTTCGGGCAGGCGGTCGCGCACTCACCGGCCAGCGTGCAGCCGCCGAAGCCCTCGTCGTCCATCTGCGCGACCATGTCGAGGACGCGGGTCTCTCGCTCGGGTGCGCCCTGCGGAAGGACGTTGAGGTGGTTGATCTTGGCGGAGGTGAACAGCATCGCCGCGCCGTTCGGGCACGCGGCCACGCACGCTCCGCAGCCGATGCACTCGGCGTGCTCGAAGGCGAAGTCGGCGTCCGGTTTGGGTACGGCGGTGGCGTGGGCCTCGGGGGCCGCGCCGGTCGGGGCGGTGATGTAGCCGCCGGCCTGGATGATCCGGTCGAAGGCGGAGCGGTCCACCACGAGGTCCTTGACGACCGGGAAGGCGGAGGCGCGCCAGGGTTCGATGTCGATCGTGTCGCCGTCCTCGAAGGACCGCATGTGGAGTTGGCAGGTGGTGGTGCGCTCGGGGCCGTGCGCGTCGCCGTTGATCACGAGGCTGCACGCGCCGCAGATGCCCTCGCGGCAGTCGTGGTCGAAGGCGACCGGGTCCTCGCCCTTGAGGATGAGTTCCTCGTTGAGGGTGTCGAGCATCTCCAGGAACGACATGTCCGTGGAGATTCCGTCCACTTGGTAGGTGGACATGGCGCCTTCGGCGTCGGCGTTCTTCTGCCGCCAGACGCGCAGGGTGAGCTTCATGCGTAGCTCCGCTGGGTGGGGTGGACGTACTCGAAGACCAGGTCTTCCTTGTGCAGTACGGGAGACGATCCGGTGCCGGTGAACTCCCAGGCGGCCGCGTAGCTGAACTCCTCGTCCCTGCGCTCCGCTTCGCCGTCCGGGGTCTGCGACTCCTCGCGGAAGTGGCCGCCGCAGGACTCGGCGCGGTTGAGCGCGTCGAGGCACATCAGCTCGGCGAGTTCGAGGTAGTCGACGATCCGGTTCGCCTTCTCCAGGGACTGGTTGAACTCCTCGCCGGTGCCCGGGACTTTGATCCGCCGCCAGAACTCCTCGCGGATCTGCGGGATGCGCTCCAGCGCCTTGCGCAGTCCGCTGTCGGTGCGGGCCATGCCGCAGAACTCCCACATGAGTTCGCCGAGTTCACGGTGGAAGGAGTCGGGGGTGCGGTCGCCGTCCACGGAGAGAAGGAGGTTGAGCCGGTCCTCGGTCTCCGCCAACACCTCCTGTACGGCGGGGTGTTGGACGTCGATCGTCTCGTGTCCGGGGTGTCGGGCGAGGTAGTCGTTGATGGTCGCCGGGAGCACGAAGTAACCGTCGGCGAGGCCCTGCATCAGCGCGGAGGCGCCGAGCCGGTTGGCGCCGTGGTCGGAGAAGTTGGCCTCGCCGATCGCGAACAGGCCCGGGATCGTGGTCTGGAGGTCGTAGTCGACCCAGAGGCCGCCCATCGTGTAGTGCACGGCTGGATAGATCCGCATCGGCACGGTGTACGGGTCCTCGGCGGTGATCCGGGCGTACATGTCGAAGAGGTTCCCGTACTTCTCCTCGACCGCCTTCCGCCCCAACCGCCCGATGGCGTCGGCGAAGTCGAGATAGACGCCCTGCCCGCCGGGGCCGACTCCCCTGCCCTCGTCGCACACGTTCTTCGCGGCGCGGGAGGCGATGTCGCGGGGCACGAGATTGCCGAAGGCCGGGTAGATGCGCTCCAGGTAGTAGTCGCGCTCGCCCTCGGGGATCTGGTTCGCCGGACGCGTGTCGCCCTTGGCCTTCGGCACCCAGATCCGGCCGTCGTTGCGCAACGACTCACTCATCAGCGTGAGTTTGGACTGGTGGTCGCCGGTGCGCGGGATGCAGGTGGGGTGGATCTGTGTGAAGCACGGATTGGCGAACAAGGCTCCGCGCCGGTGGGCCCGCCACACGGCGGTGGCGTTGGAGTTCATGGCGTTCGTCGACAGGTAGAAGACGTTGCCGTAGCCGCCGCTGGCGAGGACGACAGCGTCCGCGAAGTACGTGTCGATACGGCCGCTGATGAGATCGCGCGCCACGATCCCGCGTGCCTTGCCGTCGATGACGATCAGGTCGAGCATCTCGGTGCGCGGGTGCATCTCGATGTTCCCGGCGGCGATCTGCCGGGACAGGGCTTGGTAGGCGCCGAGCAGGAGTTGCTGCCCTGTCTGACCGCGGGCGTAGAACGTGCGCGACACCTGCACGCCGCCGAAGGAGCGGGTGTCGAGCAGGCCGCCGTACTCGCGGGCGAAGGGCACGCCCTGCGCGACGCACTGGTCGATGATCTCCACCGAAATCTGCGCGAGGCGGTGGACGTTGGACTCGCGCGCCCTGAAGTCGCCGCCCTTGACGGTGTCGTAGAAGAGTCGGTGGACGGAGTCGCCGTCGTTGCGGTAGTTCTTCGCCGCGTTGATGCCGCCCTGGGCGGCGATCGAGTGGGCGCGGCGCGGGGAGTCCTGGTAGCAGAACTGGACGACGTGGTAGCCCTGTTCGGCGAGCGTGGCGCCCGCCGAGCCGCCGGCGAGGCCGGTGCCGACGACGATCACCGTGTGTTTGCGCCGGTTGGCGGGGTTGACGAGTTTGGCCTCGAAACGGCGGGTGTCCCAGCGCTCGTTGATGGGGCCGGTGGGCGACTTGGTGTCGGTGACGGGTTCCCCGGTCGTGAAGTCCGCGTATTCAAGGGTCATTTCAGCTCACCACTCCGGTCATGACGCCCACGGGCACGGCGATGAAGCCGGCGGTGAGCAGCAGCGCGAGGACATTGGCGATGGTCTTGAGGGCGCGGTCGCGGCTGCGGCTGCCCGCGCCGAGGGTCTGGGCGGCGCTCCAGAAGCCGTGCCGGACGTGCAGGCCGAGGGCGAGCATCGCGACGATGTAGATGACGTCGCCGTACCAGGTGGAGAAGGTGTCCACGACGTTCTGGTACGGGTGGCCCTCCTGGAAGCCGCCGGAGTGCACGGTGCCGGTGGTCAGGTCGAGGATGTGCCAGACGATGAACAGGGCGAGGATGATCCCGCCCCAGCGCATGGTGCGCGTGGCGTAGCTCGCCCTGCGTTTCTTGTGCACGTACTTGCTGGGGCGCGCCTTGATGTCGCGGCGGCTGAGCTGGTACGCGGAGACGGCGTGGGCGATGACGGCGACGACGAGGACGACGCGGATCAGCCAGAGCGTCCACTCGTAGTGCATGAAGGGTTCGCCGACGGTGCGCAGCCAGTGGGCGTAGTGGTTGAACTCGCCCGCGCCGAAGAAGATCTTCAGGTTCCCGATCATGTGGACGACCAGGTACAGCAGCATGATCAGGCCGCTGACGGCCATCACCGTCTTCTTGCCGACGGAGCTGTCCCACACCGTGCGCGCCATCGACGGCCGTCGGTCCGTCCGCGTTGCCAGAGCCATGTCTACGGACGCTAGACGCCCGAGGGCCGATCGGTCCAAGACATGGTATGCCTGGTTTCCATAGGCTACGGCTATCGTATGTGCATGCAGTTCCAGCAGCTCCAGTACTTCGTGGCGGTCGCCGAGACGCGGCACTTCACGCGGGCCGCCGACGTGGTCCATGTCGCGCAACCTTCCCTTTCACAGCAGATCAAGGCGCTGGAGCGGGAGCTGGGCGCGGATCTGTTCCTGCGGGCGCGGGGCAACATCACGCTCACGGACGCGGGCGAGGCGCTGCTGCCGCTGGCCCGGCGCATCCTGGCGGACGCGGACACGGCCCGGCACGAGGTTCTCGAACTGGTCCAACTGCGCAGCGGCCGGATCAGGTTGGGCGCGACCCCGAGCCTGTGCACGGGCCTGCTGCCGGATGTGCTGCGCGCCTTCCACGACCGCTATCCGGGCATCCGGCTGCTGATCGAGGAAGGCGGTTCGCACGATCTCGTACGCGAACTCGCGCGCGGCGCCCTCGACTTGGCCCTGGTGGTACTGCCGCTGCCCACCCCCTCACCGGCGTTGACGACAGTGGAGCTGCTGCGTGAGGGCCTGGTGGTCGTGTCCTCACCGGAGGCACCGGCGCCGGGCCGCGGCCGTACGGTACGGATCTCCGACCTGGAGGGCGAGCGCCTGGTGATGTTCCGGCACGGCTACGACCTGCGCGAACTGACCGTCGCCGCCTGCCGCGCCGAGGGCTTCGAGCCCGACTTCGCGGTGGAGGGCGGCGAGATGGACGCGGTCCTCGGCTTCGTCCGGGCGGGGCTCGGCGTGGCCGTCGTACCGCGCATGGTCGCCACGAAGTCCGGCCGCGGGCTACGGGTGACCCCACTGGCCCGGCCCGGACTGCACCGGACGATCGCACTCGCACATCGCAGCGATGTGGCTCCGCCGCGGGCGGCGAGGGAGTTGCAGCGGATGTTGTTGGAACGGTGAGGTGAGCTGCGCGGGCTCGGCAGGGGGCTGGTGCGGATGCCGGTTGCGGCGGAAGCGGTGGGCTGCGTGGACTCGGCAGGGGCGGGCGCGGATGCCGGACGCGACGGACTGCTGTGAATGCGGTGAACCCCGCGAACCCGATGGGGCCCTGTGCGGATGCCGTGGGAGCGGTGAGCCGCAGCGCCTCACCCAGGCGCTGTCGCTGACGCCCAGCGCGGCAGGTGCGGCGGGAGCAGCCAGCCTCGCGGACTCACCCGGCCCCTGGCGCGGACACCGGACCCAGCAGGTGCCGCAGAAGCGGCGAACCCCGCGCACTCGACGGAACCCTGATGCGGATGCCCTGAGAGCAACGATCCGCAGCGCCTCACCCCTGCACTGCGGCTGATGCCGATCGCGGCAGGTGTTGCGGGAGCAGCGACCCTCGCGGACTCACTCCGGCGCCGGCGTGGACGCCAGGTGCTGCGGGAGCGGTGGACCACGTGGTTCCACCCGGTTGCCAGTGCCGATGCCGATTGCGGCGGACGCCGTAGCAGCAGCGGCACTGGCAACCGGGCGTCGCCGTACAGGAGTTCATCGTCCCCCGGCACCCGTCCGGTTCACCACGTCGGGATGAATCCGCCGTCGATCACCAGGTCGCTGCCGGTGAGGTTGGCCGCGCGGTCGCCGGCGAGGAAGAGGACCACGTCGGCGATCTCGGCGGGGTGGGAGAAGCGGCCGGTGACGGTGGCGCCGGCCGCCTGGGCCGCGACCTCGGCCGGGGTGAGGCCGGTGGCGGCCGACACGGTCTCGGCCACGCCACCGCCGCCGAGCCACAGCTCCGTCTCGACCGGGCCGGGGCTGACGGTGTTGACGCGGACGCCCTTCGGGCCGACCTCTTTCGACAGGGCCTTGGAGAAGGCGACCAGGGCGGCCTTGCCCGCGCTGTAGTCGATGACCAGCGGGTCGGGCAGCGTGGCGTTGACCGAGCCGATCGTGACCACGGAGCCGTGCCCGGCGGCCAGCATCAGCGGGAGGGCGGCGCGGGTGACGCGTACCGCCGTGAGGAGGTTCAGGTCGAGGGTGCGCTGCCAGTCCTCGTCGGTCACGGACAGGAAGCCGCCGGTGCGGGGCGGGGCCGTACCGACGTTGTTCACCAGGACGTCGACCCGCCCGCCGGCCGCCGCGATCAGCCGCTCGGCCGCGCCGCGCTCCGCGAGGTCGACCGGCACCCAGGTGACCGGGAACTCCTTGACGAGGGCGTCCAGTCCCGCGGTGGTGGTGCGTGACCCGGCGACGACGGTGGCCCCCGCCCCGGCCAGCGCCCGCACGACGGCCAGCCCGATGCCCTTGCTGGCGCCTGTCACCACGGCGGTTCGGCCTTGCAGTTCGGTGCTCATGGAGTCCGGCTCCTTCGCGATGAGGCCTGCTTCTCAGGACGGCGGCCCGCCGACCCGCCGTGCGTCCGCCTCGGGCCATCCTCGCGCAGCCGCCGCGAGGGCGCCGCGCGAGTCCGGAACCCGGGGTTGCCGCCTCACCCCGTCGCGTCCACCAGCGCCAGGTCGTGCAGCCGGTCCGGCGGGCCGGGGCGGGCGTAGTACCAGCCCTGGGCGGTGTCGCAGCCCAGTATGCGGAGTTGTTCGGCCTGGGCGCCGGTCTCGACGCCCTCGACCGTCACCGTGAGGTTCAGGCTGTGGGCGAGGGAGACGATGCCCTCGACGATCTTGAGGTCGACGGGGTCGGCCGGGAACTGCTGCATGCTCTGGGTGAAGGAGCGGTCCAGCTTGAGGATGCTCACCGGCAGCCGGCGGAGGTTGGCGAGGTTCGAGTAGCCGGTGCCGAAGTCGTCCAGGGCGATGTCGACGCCCATCTCGGCGAGTTGCCGCAGCGGCTTCAGCAGGTCGTCGTCGGCGCCGATCAGCGCCGACTCGGTGACCTCCAGGCAGAGCGCGTCGGGGGCGACGCCGGTGCGCTCCAGGATGTCCACTGTGTCCTGGACGAGGCCGGGGTGGGTGAGCTGGCAGGGCGAGAGATTGACGTTGATGCGCAGGGGGACGCCGTCGCCGTAGGACTCGCGCCAGGCGCGGGCCTGTCGTACGGACTGTTCCAGGACCCAGCGGCCCAACGGGACGATCAGGCCGGTGTGTTCGGCGAGCGGGATGAAGCGGTCGGGGCCGAGGACGCCGTGCTGCGGATGCAGCCAGCGGACCAGGGCCTCGGCGCCGCGCACGCTGCCGTCGCCGAGGTGGACCAGCGGCTGGTACTCGATGAAGAACTCGTTGCGGTCCAGGGCGGCGGGCAGTGCGTTGGTCAGGCCGTGGCGGGTGATCGCGCGCGCGTCGGCCTCGGGGTCGGCGAGCTCGAAGCGGTTGCCGCCCGCGGACTTGGCGCGGTACATGGTGATGTCGGCGCTGCGCAGCACCTCCGCCGGACCGCGCTCGCCGGCCGGGCCCTCGACGATGCCGATGGAGCCGCGCACGGTGAGGTCACGGCCGTCGATGCTGACGGGGGTGATCAGCGCGTTCATGATGCGGCCCGCGAGTTCGTCGACCTCGCGCTCGGTGTCGGGTCCTGTGGTCAGCGCCACGAACTCGTCGCCGCCGAGCCGGGCGACCATCTCGCCCGGCGCGGTCGCGCAGGACTGGAGCCGGTCGGCGACCTCGACGAGCAGCCGGTCGCCGGCCGCGTGGCCGAGGCTGTCGTTGATGGTCTTGAAGCCGTCGAGGTCGAGGTAGCAGAGCCCGAACCGCTGGTTGTCGCCCGCGCCGAGCGCCTTCTCCAGGCGCTCGAAGAACAGGGTGCGGTTGGGGAGGCCGGTGAGGGCGTCGTGGGTCGCCTCGTAGCGCAGCCGCAGGTTGAGCAGCCGCCGCTCGGTGGTGTCCTCCATGAGGGCGAGCTGGTACTGCGGGTTGCCGTCGGCGTCACGCAGCAGGGAGACCGTGAGGTTGGTCCACAGGACCGTTCCGTCAGGCCGGTAGAACGCCTTCTCGACGTGGTAGTGCTCGCGCTCGCCGCGGACGAGTTCGTCGTAGAGGGTCCAGGTCTGGGGCGCGTCGTCCGGGTGGGTCCACTCGCGGACGTTGCGGCCGCCCATGGTCTGCTCGGTGATGCCGAACATGCGCAGCAGCGCGCCGTTGACCTGGAGGATGTTGCCGTCGAGGTCGGCCATGCCGATACCTATGGCCGCGCCCTCGAAGACCGCCCGGAAGCGGGCCTCCGTCGCGTGCAGGGCCTGCGCGACGACGCCCTGGGCCTGGAGGGCGGCCACGGAGATGGCCTCCTGCTCGGCCAGGGTGCGCTCGCGGAGTTCCTGGGCGAAGCCGGCGGCCATGGCGTGCTGGAGGCGGGCCGAGCGGATCCGCAGGTCCTCCTGGGAGCCGTCGCCGCCGCAGTAGAGCACCAGGTAGGCGTCGACGCACTCCAGGGTGTGGGTGAGGGCGTCGGGGTCGGTGCAGTGCGCGGCGACGAGGGCGGCGCCGACCGCCTTGCCCTCCGCAGCCTCGAAGGTCCTGGCGCGCAGCGCCTCGCTCAACCGCCGTGCCAGCGGCAGGAGCAGCTCCTCGAACTCGGGCCGGGTCAGCGACGTCGAGGTCGCCGGGAACACCGCCCGGCTCCAGATGGTCGCGAACCTGCGCAGTCTGTCCTCCGGCCCGTCCGGCTCCGCGATCACGCCGTGCGTCCTACGCCGGCGAATCCGGAGAAGGAGAACGGATCCTCGTCCTCCAGCACCGTGTCCGGCCGCCACTCCGGCATCGGCACCAGTCCCGGTTCCACCATGTCGTACCCCTCGAAGAACCGCGCGATCTCCTCGCGCGAGCGCATGATCAGCGGATTGCGAATGTCCTTGTACACGTCCACCGCGCCCTCCGCCCGCTCCGGTGGCAGCGGGATTCCCTCGTACGAGGCATGGGTGAGGATGAGCAGGCTGCCGGGGGCGAGTGCCTCGCGCAGCTGCGCCACCGCTCCGTACGGGTCGTCCGTGTCTTCCACGAAGTGCAGTATGGCAACGAGAAGTAGGGCCACTGGCCGATTCACGTCGATCAGCCGCTGCACCTCGGCGCTCGCCAGGATCTCCTGGGGCTTGCGGAGGTCGGCCGCGACGACGTCCGCGGTCTCGTTGCCGGCCAGGACGGCCTGGCTGTGCGCGACCGCCACCGGGTCGTGGTCGACGTACATGACATGGGCGCCGGGGCTGGCCGCCTGGGCCACCTCGTGGACGTTTCCGAAGGTGGGAATTCCGGAGCCGATGTCGAGGAACTGGGTGATGCCCTCGGCGGCCGCGAAACGTACGGCGCGACGCATGAACGCCCGGTTCGCCTGCATGATCTTGGGAAGTCCCGGGAGGAACTCCATGGCCTTGCGGGCCGCTTCCCGGTCGACCTCGAAGTTGTGCGAACCGCCCAGGTAGTAGTCGTAGATACGCGAAACGCTCGGCACCGAGATGTCGATGCTCCGTGGTGCCCAGGCGGGACGCTCCATGTATCTCTCCAAGGCGTAGGCGATCCGGTGTTCGAGCTGAGGCTACTGATCGCCCGCCAAAGGGTCGAGCGGAAACGGAAATTGACCATCCGTTCCCGCTGATTGCCGGTGGCACGTGCCGAATTGATGTGCGGGGACACGCGGAGAAGCGCGGAGAATGCCGGAATTGGCGTACGGAATACGCCAAAGCGGCCCGCCCCCTCCGTGCGGTGCGGAGGGGGCGGACCTGGGGTCGCGCGCGCTGCTGTGCTGTTCGGCATGGTGGTCGCTTGCCCACGTCCCTCCCTTCCGCGTTTCGTTGCCGAGTGGGCGGGGGGCGATCAACCCTGGGGAGGTTCTCGCTACTCCGCGGGCGCGCCGACCGGCTTGCCTTCAGGGGAGACGGCGTACCAAGTGCCGCCCACGCCCTGACCGTTGGTCTGTCCGGCGGCCGTGTCACCGGAGAAGGTGTAGATCGGCCAGCAGTTGACGGTCATCTGCTTGACGCCGTCGGGGCGGGTGAAGCCCATCAGGCCGTCCTTCTTCACACCCTTGGTGTCGCTCGCCGAGACGATGCCGACGGCCGGCCACTTCTCCAGGCAGGCTCCGGTGCAGTTCGAGACGGAGTCGGGCCATGCCTTGTCCTTGAGGAAGCGGTAGACCGTGTGGCCGTTCTTGTCGACGACGATGTCGCCGAGCTTCGCGTCCTTCTTGACGGACAGACCGGGCAGGCTGGCGAGGGTCGCCTTCTTGCCGTCGGGGGCGAGCGCGTACCACTTGCCGCCCACGCCCTGGCCGTTGACGTCACCCGCGTTGACGTCCTTGGCGTAACGGTAGGCGGGCCAGCCGCCGATGGTCAGCTGCTTGGTGCCGTCGGTGCGGGTCACCTCGCCGAGCAGGGACTTGTCGATACCGGCGCCGGCCGTGGCGTCGTCCGCGGGAACCGGCGGCCACGCGGTGGCGCAGTCGCCGTCGCAGTTGGACTTGGGGGGATTGGCCGTGTCGGCGTCGAAACGGTAGAGGGTGAGACCCGCACCGTCGCTCAACACCTTGCCGAGGTCGGGGTTGCTGGCAACGGTCAGCTGACCCGCGGGCTCCGCGGCCGCGGCCTGCTGGCCGTCGGCGCCGTAGCCGTTGCCCGCGCCGGTGCTGGCGCTCGCCGTGGCACCGATACTTCCGTAACCTCCGGCCGCCGCCGTGGCACCGACGTTCTGTGCCGCAGAGGAAGGCGTGGTCACGTTCTCGGAACCGCACGCCGCCGTCAACGCCATGACGGACACGGCCGTCGCCGCGAGTGAGGCGCTCCGCCAGGAGGTCTTCATCGTCAACTCCCCATAATCACCTGGATGTTGCAGCGCCCGTCTGTGCCGCCGCACGGTCCTAGGTACGGGTGGGGACCACGGAAGTGTTCAACCGCCGCACAAATTTCTTTCCGACTCCTGTGACACAGCGGCTGCGACTAGTACGCGCGTGCGCATCCGGCCATGCCTGACGGCCGGTTCGTCAAACGGCCGCACCCCGCCTTCCACTCCTTCGGGGTATTCCTCCCGCGCCCCGGCGCGCCCCGGCCCGCGAGGCCTCATGATCTCGGTCGTGCATGGACCCGAACCGACCCGAACCGCCCTCGCCGCAAGGGTGTTGACCCTGGTGACGCTGACGTGGCTGCTGGCGGGCGCACCGGCGGGCCTGGCAGCGGCCGACGCGTGCGCGTACGCCTCGACGGGGCCCGACGGCACGGAGGCGGTGGCGGTCGCCGGCAGCGACTGGCCGACCGTCCCGGCCTGCCCGAAGCCGACCCCGCCACCGCCCTGCCCGACGTCAAACCCGACATGCAAGCGGCACGCGAGGAGATCTTCGGGCCGGTCCTGGTCGCCCTCCCGTTCGACACCGAGGACGAAGCCGTCACCCTGG
>NZ_JBLTJC010000276.1:0-14001 GCF_048158785.1 Streptomyces colwelliae
CCACCTCACCCACCCCCACGGCCATGTCCAACTCCGCCTGGGCCGTGACGGCCTGTGGTACGCCTACGAATCGGAACCGGGCGACGAGGACTGGTGGCCCAGAGGCACCCCCGACCTGGACCCGGTCGGCGCACTCACGGGCCTGGGCGCGCCGAGCGAACTCTGAGTCGCCGTGCGGCACGGAGGGGCCTCGCGATCCGGAGTGTCCTTCGACACAACCCCACTGGTCCGGAAATCCCCCGTCCCCCCAATCCCACCGGTTTCCGGTGAAGGCGGTGTGAGGGTTCCCCACTGATGTGTGGGAGCCGAGTGGGGAGACCGGGGGCCCCACAGCCGGACCGTAAGAAACGGCGGTTACGTTGGAGCGGTGAGCGACATGAAGACCCCTGCCCTCCAGTACCGCTTCGACGGCCCCGAAGACGCGCCCGTTCTCATCCTGGGCCCGTCCCTCGGGACGACGTGGCACATGTTTGATCGCCAGGTGCCCGAGCTGGCGAAGCAGTGGCGGGTCTTCCGGTACGACCTGCCGGGCCACGGCGGCTCGCCCGCGCACCCGACCGGCTCGGTCTCCGACCTGGCCGACCGGCTGCTGGCCACGCTGGACGCCCTCGGCGTGCAGCGCTTCGGCTACGCGGGCTGCGCGCTCGGCGGCGCGGTCGGTCTCGAACTGGTCCTGCGCCACCCGGAGCGCGTGGCCTCGCTTGCGCTGATCGCCGCCTCGCCCCGCTTCGGCACGGCGGACGAGTTCCGCCAGCGCGGGGTGATCGTGCGCACGAACGGGCTCGACCCCATCGCCCGCACCTCGCCGGACCGCTGGTTCACCAGCGGGTTCGCCGCCTCGCAGCCCGCGATCACCGAGTGGGCCGTACAGATGGTGCGCACCACCGACCCCGGCTGCTACATCGCCGCGTGCGAGGCGCTGGCCGCGTTCGACGTACGGTCCGAACTCGCCCGCATCGGCGTGCCGACCCTGGTCCTCGTCGGCTCGGACGACCAGGTCACCGGCCCGGCCGAGGCCCGCACCCTGGTCGCCGGCATCCCGGACGCCCGCCTCGCGGTCGTACCCGGCGCCTCGCACCTGGTCCCGGTCGAGCAGCCCGCAGCCGTCACGGACCTCCTCGTCCGGCACTTCTCCACCGCCTGGCAGCCCGCCTACGAGCACTCCACCGGGCAGTTCGCCATCGCGGCGACCCCGGTCAAGCCGGTCCTCGCCGCGCCGCCGCAGCTCGCGCCGATCGCCGAGATCGCGCCGCCGCCCGCCGTACCGCCGCAGGTCATGGGTCGTCCGGACCCCTACGACGCCGGGATCAAGGTCCGCCGCGAGGTGCTCGGCGACGCGCATGTGGACCGGGCGCTGGCGCAGGCGGACGAGTTCTCCGGGGACTTCCAGGACTTCATCACCCGGTACGCGTGGGGCGAGATCTGGGACCGGCCCGGCCTCGACCGGCGCTCGCGCAGCTGTGTCACCCTCACCGCGCTGGTCGCGGGCGGCCACCTGGACGAACTGGCCTTCCACACCCGGGCGGCGCTGCGCAACGGCCTCACCCCGGCCGAGATCAAGGAAGTGCTGATGCAGGCCGCCGTGTACTGCGGGGTGCCCGCGGCGAACAGCGCGTTCAAGGTCGCCCAGCAGGTCATCCGCGAGGAGACGACCCCTACGGAGTGAGCTCCGGACCGGTACTGAGTGAGGTCCGGACCGGTACGGAGTGATCTTCAGCCTGGCACCGAAAGCACCAGTCTGAGGCGCCCGCCCGGAGCCGGACGGCGGCAGGATGGACCCATGAAGCTCACCAAGAATGCGCACGCCTGCATCCGCCTGGAGAAGGACGGCCGGTCGCTCGTCATCGACCCGGGCACCTTCAACGAGGAGGACGCCGCGGTCGGCGCGGACGCGATCCTGGTCACCCACGAGCACCTCGACCACTTCAACGAGGACCGGCTGCGGGCCGGCCTGGAGGCCAACCCGGCGGCCGAGATCTGGACCCTGAAGTCGGTCGCCGACCAGCTCTCCGCCGCGTTCCCGGGCCGCGTGCACACGGTCGGCCACGGCGACACCTTCACGGCGGCGGGCTTCGACGTCCAGGTGCACGGCGAACTGCACGCCGTCATCCACCCGGACATCCCGCGCATCACCAACGTCGGCTTCCTCGTCGACGACGGCCGCGTCTTCCACCCCGGCGACGCCCTCACCGTCCCCGACCACACCGTCGAGACGCTGATGCTCCCGGTCATGGCCCCCTGGAGCAAGATCTCCGAGGTCATCGACTATGTCCGCGAGGTCAAGCCGCAGCGCGCCTACGACATCCACGACGCCCTGCTCACCGACCTCGCCCGCCCGATCTACGACATGCAGATCGGCGCGCTCGGCGGCGCGGAGCACCTGCGGCTGGCGGCCGGTGAGGCGGCGGACCTGTGAGTGTCAGACCCGCCCGGTAGGTTGTGAGGCATGCGCATCGCGACCTGGAACGTGAACTCGATCACCGCCCGTCTGCCGAGGCTCCTGGCCTGGCTGGAGAGCAGCGGCACCGACGTGCTGTGCCTCCAGGAGGCCAAGCTGGCCGAGGCTCAGTTCCCGTTCGACGCGCTGCGCGAGGCGGGCTACGAGTCGGCGGTCAACGCGACCGGGCGGTGGAACGGCGTGGCGGTGCTCTCCCGAGTAGGGCTCGAAGACGTGGTCAAGGGCTTTCCCGGGGACCCCGGTTACGACGGCGTCCAGGAACCCCGCGCCGTCGCCGCGACCTGCGGCCCGGTCCGCGTCTGGTCGGTGTACGTGCCGAACGGCCGCGAGGTGGACCACCCCCACTACGCGTACAAGCTCCAGTGGTTCGAGGCCCTCAGGGCGGCCGTCGCGGACGACGCGCAGGGCAGCCGCCCGTTCGCGGTGCTCGGCGACTACAACGTGGCGCCGACCGACGACGACGTCTTCGACGTGGCCGCCTTCGAGGGCCTCACCCACGTCACCCCCGCCGAGCGCGCCGCCCTGACCGCCCTGCGCGACGCGGGCCTGTCCGACGTCGTCCCGCGCCCCCTCAAGTACGACCACCCGTACACGTACTGGGACTACCGCCAGCTCGCCTTCCCGAAGAACCGCGGCATGCGCATCGACCTGGTCTACGGCAACGAGCCGTTCGCGAAGGCCGTCACCGACTCCTACGTCGACCGCGAGGAGCGCAAGGGCAAGGGCGCCTCGGACCACGCGCCCGTGGTCGTGGACCTGGACGTCTGAGCCGAGCCGGAAGAGCCCCGCGTCGGGCGAAACCGAGGCGACGTCGCCCTTGAAGGGTTCGGTGCCGTGCGTGAACGGCACGGTCCGCAGCCGCCGTTCAGCACCGCGCGGGAACGCCGCCAGCCCGCCGGCGGTGGTGGGCCGGCCCTGGTGTCCTCCGTGCGGTACACGACCCGGTCAACCCGCCCTCGGCAGAAGGGTTTTCCCCTTCCGGCGGCCAGGTGCTGACACGCCACCGGCGACGCCCTGTGGTGCGTACGGCGGTGCGAATGACACGCTAGACGGATGAACATCCCTTTCCTGGGCGACCGGGGCGAGAAGCACCGTACTCACGACCCCGAGGGCATCGCCGAGTTGCTGTCCGAGTGCCAACTGCTCCGCTCCCTGGCGGCCCAGGAAGGCATCCAACTCGATGACTCCGTAAGCTCGTTGGAAGCCCTCGACCAACTGGTGCCGCGCTGGCGGGACGACGAGGAGACCCTGTCCTGGCTCGGCAACGACGCCGGTCTGTATCTGGGCACCGTGATCGTGCGCACCGTGCCGGGCGCCGCCTGGGAGATCTGGGAGAGCGGTCAGCCCGTCGTACGGCTCGACTCCGGGCGCGAGTTCGACGTCGTGGCCTCCGGCCATGAGTGGGCGGCCAGCGGTGTGCCCGAACTCTCGCAGCTGTACGCCGAAGTCGCGGAAGAGTAACGACGGACTTAAATACGGCTAATGCCCGAAAAGTGCGTGTCGTGCCTTAACTCCACTCTTGTGTGGATAGTTTGCGGCGACCACGACACAGCTGAGAGTGAGTAGGGCTGGGCATGGCCGTCGATCCGTTGATCGAACTGCGTGACGTCAACAAGTACTACGGGGAGCTGCATGTCCTCCAGGACATCAACCTCACCGTCGGCAAGGGGGAGGTGGTCGTGGTCATCGGCCCTTCGGGGTCGGGGAAGTCGACGCTGTGCCGGGCGATCAACCGGCTGGAGACCATCGAGTCCGGGACGATCCAGCTCGACGGGCAGCCACTGCCCGAGGAGGGCAAGGCCCTCGCGAAGCTCCGCGCCGAGGTCGGCATGGTCTTCCAGTCCTTCAACCTGTTCGCCCACAAGACGGTCCTTCAGAACGTCTCGCTGGCCCAGGTCAAAGTCCGCAAGCGCAAGCGGGAGGACGCCGACAGGCGGTCGTTGGAGCTCCTGGACCGTGTGGGCCTCGCCTCCCAGGCGCCCAAGTTCCCCGCGCAGCTCTCCGGCGGCCAGCAGCAGCGCGTGGCCATCGCCCGCGCCCTCGCCATGGAACCCAAGGCGCTCCTCTTCGACGAGCCGACCTCGGCCCTCGACCCGGAGATGATCAACGAAGTCCTTGAGGTCATGCGCCAACTCGCCCACGACGGCATGACGATGGTCGTCGTCACCCACGAGATGGGTTTCGCCCGCTCCGCCGCCAACCGCGTCGTGTTCATGGCCGACGGCCGCATCGTCGAGGACCGCACCCCCGAGGAGTTCTTCACCAACCCGCGCAGCGACCGGGCCAAGGACTTTCTGTCCAAGATCCTCAAGCACTGAGCGGGGGAGTGCGATCCATGTTCCGTTCCACCCGTGCGTCCCTCGCCGTCGCCGTGCTCGCCGTGTTGGGCGCGAGCGGCTGCGGCAAGGAGGGCAGCCCGCCCGCCAAGGGACCGGCCGCCGAGAAACTCCCCAACTACCAAGTGGCACAAGGCTTTCAGCTCCTCGGCTCCAAGACCTGGAAGCGGGCGAAGAAGCGCGGCTACTTCACCGTCGGCGCCAAGGAGGACCAGCCCTACCTCGGCGAGAAGGACCCGGCGACGGGCACCTACTCCGGCTTCGACATCGAGATCGCCAAGATGATGTCGGCCTCCCTCGGCTTCGCCCCGAAGACCATCCACTTCAGGACGATCGCCTCCGCCAACCGCGAAACCGCCCTGCGGAACGGCCAGATCGACTACTACGTCGGCACCTACACCATCAACGACATGCGCAAGAAACTCGTCGGCTTCGCCGGTCCCTACTACATGGCCGGCCAGTCGCTCCTCGTCCGCACCGACGAGGACGACATCCACGGCCCGCAGGACCTCGCCGGCAAACGCGTCTGCTCGGCGGCCGGCTCCACGCCGTACCAGCGCATCAAGGACGACTATCCGAAGGCCCAACTCGTCGCCTACGACACGTACTCGGTCTGCGTCGACAACCTGCTCACCTATCAGGTCGACGCCGTCACCACCGACGACGCGATCCTCATCGGCTACGCGGCGAAGGTCCCCGACCAGCTCAAGGTCGTCGGCAAGCCCTTCTCGAAGGAGCCGTACGGCATCGGTGTCCCGCACGGCGACAACGCCCTGCGGTTCGCCCTCGACGACGCGTTGGAGGCCCGTGAGAAGAACGGCGACTGGAAGAAGGCGTACGAGGCGACGCTCGGCCTGTCCGGAGTGCCCGCGCCCGCCCCGCCCGCGATCGACCGCTACCAGGCGAGCTGAGGGAGGCAGACGTGAACGTACTGACGGACAACTTCTCGACCTTCGGCGACGGCTTCCTCGGCACCGTCGAACTCACCGTCTACGCCTCGGTGTTGGCGCTCGTCCTCGGTTTCCTGATGGCCTCCTTCCGGGTCGCCCCGGTCGGCTCGCTGCGGGTCTTCGGCACCGCGTGGGTCACCGTGCTGCGCAACACCCCGCTCACCCTGCTGTTCTTCGCGGTGCTGCTCGGCCTGCCGCGCTTCGGACTCGTGCTGCCCTTCAAGGTGTTCGCGGTCCTCGCGCTCGGCTGCTACACCTCGGCGTTCATCTGCGAGGCGCTGCGCTCGGGCATCAACACCGTGCCCAGAGGGCAGGGGGAGGCGGCCCGCAGCCTCGGGATGTCCTTCGGGCAGAGCCTCGGCCTGGTCGTCCTGCCGCAGGCGTTCCGCTCGGTGATCCCGCCGGTCGGCTCCACCCTCATCGCCCTCGCCAAGAACTCGGCGATCGCCGGCGCGTTCAGCGTCACCGAACTCCTCGGCACCTACCGGACGTTGAGCGAACTCGGCTACAACATCGTCTGGACGTTCGTCTGGATCGCCGTCGGCTACCTGATCATCACCCTCGCCATCAGCGCGCTGTTCAACGCGCTGGAGAGGAAGTGGGGAGTCGCCCGATGACCACCGCCAACGCCCTCTACGACGTCCCCGGCCCCAAGACCCGCAAACGGCACCGCCTTTACGGCATCGCGTCCACGGTCGTCATCCTCGCGCTGCTCGGCTGGATCCTCTATCTCCTGTTCGACACCGACCAGTTCACGTACACGAAGTGGATGCCCTTCGAGTACAAGGGAATTCAGGAACTGCTGCTGCGCGGCCTCGGCAACACGCTCAAGGCCTTCGGGCTGGCAGCCGTGCTCTCGCTGGCACTTGGCACCCTGCTCGCCGTGGGACGGCTCTCGGACCACCGTCCCGTGCGCTGGCTGTCCACGCTCGTCGTGGAGTTCTTCCGTGCCATGCCCGTCCTGGTGATGATCTTCTTCATCTTCGTGGCGCTCAAGGTGCAGCCGCTGCCCGCACTGGTCGCGGGCCTCACGCTCTACAACGGCTCGGTGCTCGCAGAGGTCTTCCGCTCCGGCGTCAACAGCGTCGAACGCGGCCAGCGGGAGGCCGCGTTCGCGCTCGGCATGCGGAAGGTCCACGTCATGTCGTACGTCCTCGTGCCGCAGGCCGTACGGGCCATGCTGCCCGCGATCATCAGCCAGTTGGTGGTCGCGCTGAAGGACACCTCGCTGGGCTATCTGATCACCTATGAGGAGTTTCTCCATGCCGGGAAGCTGATCGCGTCGAACCTCGACTACGATTTGCCGTTCATCCCCGTGGTGTTGGTGATCTCGCCGATCTACATCGGGATGTGCATGCTGCTCTCCTGGTTCGCCGGTTGGGTGTCCCGCCGGGAGCAGCGCAGTCCCAAGACCGGGGCCGTGGATGTGGCTCCGGCGGAACCAGGGACGCTGCTGCCGCGGGTGCAGTAGTCGAGAGGGCACTTGCCCGGCCGGCAGCAGCCGGAGATCACTGCTCGCGCAGCGGGATCGACACGTACGACGGGTCGTTCGCCGGCGAGGAGAAGGTCAGCTGCGCGCCGGACGGGTTGTGCTCGATGTAGAGCGGGTCGACCGTGTCGACGACCAGGGCGAGTCGATGCCCTGCCGGGACGTCGTAGGCCGTGGAGAACAACTCCAGGTCCACACCGAACGGCTGGCCGGGTTGCTGCCCGTGCCAGGTGTACGGCGCGTTGCTGACCAGCTTGCCGAGGCCGAGCGGGCCCACGTCGTAGAGGTACGCGACGAGGGTGCCGCTCTCCTTGGTGTCCGAGACCGTGGTGTGCAACTTCACGGTGCCGCGCACCTGTTGGGCACTCGCGTACTTCCCCGACTGCCATACGGCGGCCCGGCGGCGCGGCAGCAGCGGGATCGACGCGACCGGGGGCACCTGGGCGACCTGGTCGAGGATGCTGGACAGGAAGACGATCCCGCCGTCGGCGCCCGAGTCGACGTTGGTGTGGATGGTGGTCGTGCCCGCGAGGTCGATCTTCTTCCGGGTCGCGCCGACCGACTTCCAGTCCGGATAGCCTTCGTAGCCGCCCGTGGAACGGGACTTGAGCTCCACCGGCTGCTCGCGGTTGATGCCGTTGTCGTCGCCCTTGAGGTAGTGGTCGAACCAGCGCTCGGTGTCCGTCCACACGTCGTTGGGCAGCCCGAACAGACCGGTCAGCTCGGCGGTGGCGTGGTCGCCGGGGCGCAGCTCAAGGCGCTTCGGGCCGGTCAACTTCCCGTAGAAGTCGGCGATTTGGTTGGGCGGGAAGATCGTGTCGCCCCAGCCGTTGGCGAGCATGATCGCCGCGCCGTTCCTGTTGATCTGGTCGACGTAGGTCGCGGCGGAACGCTCCTTGCCCCAGTCGATCAGCTCCTGTTCCTTGGAGAGGTCGGAGGCGAAGAAGTCCTTGAAGACCTGGCTCGTCTCCGCGCTCGGGCGGCCGGTCACGAGGCCGACGCCGTCCAGCAGGGCGGTCGCCTGGGAGTGTTCGGTACGGCCCGAGTAGATCGAGTCGATCAGGTCCGCCCAGCCGCTCAGCGAGGCGACTGCCTTGATCCGCTTGTCGTGTGCGGCCGCGAGGAGACTGATGCCGGCGCCGTACGACACGCCCGCCATGCCTATGTGCCCGGCGTCGGACGGGGTGTTGGCGAGCGCCCAGTCGATCACCTTGGAGGCGTCTGCCACGTCCTTCGGGCCCGCCACCTCTATCCCGCCACCGGACTGCCAGAAGCCGCGGACGTTGTAACTCACCACGACATAGCCGGAGTTCGCGAGTTTCTCGGCCTGTGCCAGGTACTGGACCTGAGGGAATCCCCAGGCCGTGGGCATGACGAGCAGCGGGTAGCTGTGCGAGCCGTCGGCGCTCGCGGGCGTGACGACGTTCGCCGCGAGCTTCGTGCCGCCGTCGCCGGTGATGTCGACGAAGCGCACCCCGTTCGTGGCGGCCTGGGCAGCGGGGGCGAGCCCGAGGACGCCTCCGGCGATCAGGGTCGCGGAGGCGGCGCCCGCGGCGGTCGTACGCAGGGCCTGGCGATGGGTTCGCACGGGTCACTCCTCACACGTGTCAATGCAAAGTGACCCGACGGTAACCGCGTCCCTCTACTTTAGGTAACCCGTCAGTAAGTTACGTGCCAGTAAAGATTGTTGACGTGTGTGCGGATTCAGGTGGCGCGGTGTGAGCTACGTGGAGCCGGTGCAGGCAGCGGGGTCTCCGCGGCCCGTGTGACGTCCGCGACCAGCTCCACCACATCGGGGCCGTACGCCTGCGAGTTGACCACCTTCAGCAGCAGGACGAAGGTGTTGCCGCCGTGTTTGCGGGCCAACTTCTCGTGGTTGCGGGCGAGATAGCGGGACGCCGCCTGGTTGGTGATCGCGCGCTGGCCGCAGAAGAGGAACACCGGGCGCGCGCCGCCCAGTTGGCCGGCGGTGAGACGGGCGAGGAGGACGTACTCGCCCTTGCCGGGCTCAAGTCGGTAGCGCTCGCTGCCTATTTGGAACGCGCCCCGGTCCGGGCCCGGTTCGGGGTCGACGTTGACGCGGATACCGGGCAGCAGGGACGCCAGATGCGCGGCCATGCGGCGGTTGGAGGACGGGCCGCCCACGCAGAACTCGGTGCGTTCGCCGAAGCTCTGCTGGGCCGCGTCGTGCGCGACGACCTGGGCGTGCGCGTTGCAGTCCTTGATCAGGGCGGCGAGTTCGAGGAGCGCGAACACGTCGTGCCGCATCACCGAGAGTTCGGCGCCGCCCGCCTCACGGTTCACCACGAGCAGCGACTCGGAGTTGTCGGGCAGCCCGAAGAACGCCTGCTTGCGCCGGAGTCTGCGCCGCCACAGATAGGTGCGGGCGAGCCAGCCGAGCGCGGCGCTGATGCCCGCGGCGGCCACGCCCAGAACGATGTTGCGCACGTCGTCATTCATGGGCGCGCATGTTAGCGGCCCAGCACGGCTGGTACGTACCGGTGTTCGACGTATGGCGCTCGTGTGACAGTGGCGCGAGGTGGTCTGTTGGGGGCATGGCAATGTGGCTACGCTGCGCGGACGGTCCTGACTGGAGGTACGGATGCGTCGCCCTGTGGCACGGAAACTGTCGGTCCTGGCGGTCTCGGCCGCCGTCGTCTCGGTCGGGGCAGCGGCCCCACCGGCGGCAACGAGCAGCACACCGACGAAGGTTCCGGTCGCGGTCGGCTACGGCGGCGCCGTGGCGAGCGTCGACGCGGACGCCACCGCCGCCGGTATCGAGGTCCTGAAGAAGGGCGGCAACGCGGTCGACGCGGCCGTCGCCACCGCCGCCGCGCTCGGCGTCACCGAGCCCTACTCCTCCGGCATCGGCGGAGGCGGCTACTTCGTCTACTACGACGCCAAGTCCCGTACGGTGCACACCATCGACGGCCGCGAGACCGCGCCGCTGACCGCCGACTCCAACCTCTTCGTGGAGAACGGCAAGGCCCTCGCCTTCGCCGACGCCGTCAGCAGCGGCCTCGGCGTCGGCACCCCGGGCTCGCCCGCCACCTGGCAGACCGCGCTCGACCAGTGGGGCAGCGAGAAGCTCGGCACGGTGCTCAAGCCCGCCGAGCGGATCGCCAGCGACGGCTTCACGGTCGACGACACCTTCCGCAGCCAGACGGCGTCCAACGAGACCCGCTTCCGCTACTTCCCGGACACCGCCAAGCTGTTCCTGCCGGGCGGCGCGCTCCCGGTCGTCGGCTCCACCTTCAAGAACCCCGAACTCGCCGCCACCTACAAGGAGTTGGGCAAGAAGGGGATCGACGACATCTACCAAGGCGCGCTCGGCAAGGACATCCTCGCCACGGTGAACACCCCGAAGGTGGACGCGAGTTCCGGCTGGAACGCCCGCCCCGGCAAGCTGTCCGCCAAGGACCTCGCGGCCTACCGCGCCAAGCTCCAGGCGCCCACGAAGACCTCGTACCGCGGACTCGGCGTCTACTCCATCGCGCCCTCCTCCTCCGGCGGCACGACCGTCGGCGAGGCTCTCAACATCCTTGAGAAGACGGACCTTTCGAAGGCGAGCGAGGTCCAGTACCTGCACCACTACATCGAGGCCAGCCGGATCGCGTTCGCGGACCGGGGGCGCTGGGTCGGCGACCCCGCCTTCGAGGACGTACCGACGAAGGAACTCCTGTCGCAGAAGTTCGCCGACTCGCGCGCCTGCCTCATCAAGGACGACGCGGTGCTCACCAGCCCACTGGCCCCCGCCGACCCGCGCAACCCGACGGCCTGCACCGCCGCGGGCACGGCCGCCCCGACCACGTACGAGGGTGAGAACACCACCCACCTCACCGTCGCCGACAAGTGGGGCAACGTCGTCTCCTACACGCTCACCATCGAGCAGACCGGCGGCAGCGCGATGACCGTGCCCGGCCGCGGTTTCCTGCTCAACAACGAGCTGACCGACTTCTCCTTCACCCCGGCCAACCCGGCCGTCCACGACCCGAACCTGCCCGGCCCGGGCAAGCGGCCGCGCTCGTCGATCTCGCCGACGATCGTCCTCGACAAGAACAACAAGCCCGTCGTGGCGCTCGGTTCACCCGGCGGCGCGACCATCATCACCACCGTGCTACAGACCCTCACCGAGTTCCTCGACCGCGGGCTGCCCCTCGTCGACGCGATCGCGGCACCCCGTGCAAGCCAGCGCAACGCGGCCAACACCGAACTCGAACCCGCGCTCTACAACAGCGACTTGAAGACACAACTCCAAGCCATCGGGCACTCGTT
Source organism: Streptomyces colwelliae (assembly GCF_048158785.1). Taxonomy (NCBI): domain Bacteria; kingdom Bacillati; phylum Actinomycetota; class Actinomycetes; order Kitasatosporales; family Streptomycetaceae; genus Streptomyces; species Streptomyces colwelliae. The sequence continues at coordinate 11,509 of NZ_JBLTJC010000276.1, forward strand.
CACTCTCAACCCGGAGATCGGCGCGGCGACCGGTGTGCAACGGCTCCCGAACGGCGAGTGGTTGGCCGCCGCCGAGAAGGTACGGCGGGGCGGCGGGTCGGCTGCGGTGGTCAATCCGGCGCCGTAGACGGTGGGTCGGAGGCGGGCGGCGTAGGCGGTGGGTCGGAGGCGGGCGGCGGCGCATCTGTCCGGAACGCGAGCCGCCCGTCCTCCACATCCACCGTCACCCGGCCGCCCTCCGCGATCCGGCCGTCCAGAAGCAGTCGCGACAGCTGGTTGTCGACCTCGCGCTGGATGGTGCGGCGCAGCGGGCGGGCGCCGTACTCGGGCTGGTAGCCCTGGCGGGAGAGCCAGTCGACCGCCGGGTCCGTGAACGCGACCGTGATGCCCTGCGCGTGCAGAAGACGGCGGGTGTGCTCCAGCAACAGCCCGGTGATCAGCCGGAGTTGCTCGGCCGTGAGCTGACGGAAGACGACGATCTCGTCGATGCGGTTGAGGAACTCGGGGCGGAAGTGCTCGCGCAGCGGGCGCAGGATCTGCTCGCGCCGGGCCTCCTCGTCCGCGTCGGCGCCGCCCGGCCCGAAGCCGATACCGGCACCGCGCCGGGTGATCGCCTCGGAGCCGAGGTTGCTGGTCATCACGATCACCGTGTTGGTGAAGTCGACCGTGCGGCCCTGCGCGTCGGTCAACCGGCCGTCGTCCAGGACCTGGAGCAGGATGTTGAACACGTCCGGGTGCGCCTTCTCGACCTCGTCGAGGAGGAGCAGCGAGTACGGGAGGCGGCGTACGACCTCGGTGAGCTGACCGGCCTCCTCGTGGCCGACGTAGCCGGGCGGGGCGCCGACGAGACGGCTCACCGTGTGCCGTTCCTGGTACTCGCTCATGTCGAGGCGGACCATCCGGTCCTCGCTGCCGAAGAGGGCCTCGGCGAGCGCCCGGGCAAGTTCTGTCTTGCCGACGCCGGTCGGTCCCAGGAACAGGAAGCTGCCGATCGGCCGGTCCGGGCTCGCCAGTCCGGCGCGGGAACGCAGCACCGCGTCCGACACGACCCGCACCGCCTCCTCCTGCCCGACGACCCGCCGGTGCAGATGCTCCTCAAGACCGAGCAGCCGGTCCTTCTCCTCCGCGGTGAGACTGCTCACCGGGATACCGGTCTGCCGCGACACCACCTCGGCGATCGCCTCTCCGGTGACCTCCAGGTTCTGGCCTTCGTCGCCCTGGTCCTCGCCGCCGGCCTCGTCCAGCCGCACCTTCAACTCGGCGATACGGTCCCGGAGTTGCGTCGCCTTCTCGTAGTCCTCGTCGGCCGCCGCCTGGTCCTTGTCGCGGGAGAGCTGCTCCACCTCGCGTTCCAGGGCCCGTACGTCCGTGCCCTTCGTACGCGCCCGCAGCCGTACCCGAGCGCCCGCCTGGTCGATGAGGTCGATCGCCTTGTCCGGCAGTCGGCGGTCGGTGAGATAGCGGTCCGACAGCTCCACGGCCGCGACCAACGCCTCGTCGGTGTACCGGACTTGGTGGTGCGCCTCGTAGCGGTCGCGCAGTCCGCGCAGGATCTCGATCGCGTCCACGACGGTCGGCTCGGGCACCAGGATCGGCTGGAACCTGCGGGCCAGCGCCGCGTCCTTCTCGATCCGGCGGTACTCCTCCAGCGTCGTGGCGCCCACGATGTGCAACTCGCCGCGCGCGAGGGCCGGTTTGAGGATGTTGCCGGCGTCCATCGAGCCGCCCTCGCCGCCACCGCCCGCGCCGTCTACCCCCGCTTCGAACCCGAACTGGCGCGCCTGGCCGACCTGTTGCCGGCCGACTGCGGCACGGCGGTCGACGTGGGCGGCTGGTACGGCCCCTGGACGCACCGCCTCTGGAGGCACGCGCGCGAGGTGGTGACCGTGGAGCCGGTCCCGCACCTGGCGCGGCTCCTCGCCGCCGCCGCTCCCGCGCACGCCCGGGTGATCCCGGCCGCCGCCTCCGACCGCCCCGGCACCGCCCGCCTGTGGCTGCCGCCGGACGACAAGGGCGACCGGGGTGTGTCCTCGCTGGTCCGCCGGGACATCCACGCCCGCGCCGTGCACGTCCAGTGCGTCACCCTCGACGGCCTGGGGCTGCGGGAGGTCGGTTTCATCAAGATCGACGTCGACGGCAGCGAACTGGCCGTCCTGCACGGCGCGACCGGCCTGCTGACCCGCGACCACCCCGCGCTCTTCGTCGAACTGGAGTCCCGCATCCAGCCGATCGCCCCGGTGGTGAAGTACCTGTCGCTGCTCGGCTACGAGGGCTGGGTCCTCCCGGACCGGAACAGGGACTGGGTCAGGCTGGCGAGCTTCCCCTTGGAGAAGCACCAGGCCCGGAACTCGTACGTCGTCTCCCAGGGGCTGCTGCGCCGGGTCCTGCCCTTCGCGCGCGGCCCCCGTTACGTCAACTCGGTGCTCTTCCTCGCCGACGGCCGCACCCCCGGTGTCAGTGCCGTGCGCGACGATGGATCGCATGCCCGAAGCG
>NZ_JBLTJC010000277.1:0-13926 GCF_048158785.1 Streptomyces colwelliae
GGTCCTTGCCGATACCCACCGAGTAGTACTGCTTCGGGGTCGGCGGCGAGGACGGCCGTGCCCAGTTCCCCCAAGGAAACCGGCGCCATGACGACCTGCCCGCCCGGTGGCGGAAGCGGGGCGGCGGGGTCGCCGGGGTCGTGGTGGGCGCGGTCGTCGCCGTCGGGCTGTGGCAGTGGCGGCGTCGGCAGGTGGCCGCCGACTCCGTCGCCGAGCGCGATGCCGCGACCGCCACCCGCCAACTCCCGCTGGCCGCCGATCTGCTGGCCGCCTGCATCGCCGCCGGAGCCTCGCCGGTGATCGCCTCCCAGGCCGTCGGAGAGGCCCTCACGGGGCCCGTGGGGGAGCGGCTGGCGCGTGCGGCGGCGGAGGTGCGGCTCGGTGGCGAACCGGCCGACGCCTGGCGGAGGTTGGCCGCGCTGCCGGGCGCCGGCCCGCTGGCCCGGTTGCTCGAACGGGCCGACGAGTCGGGGCTCCCCGCCGCCGGACCGGTCGCCCGGCTCGCGGCGGAGGCCCGCGCCGACTGGACACGCACCACGACGGCACGGGCCCGGCGGGCGGCCGTTCTGATCACCGCACCGGTGGGGCTGTGCTTCCTGCCCGCGTTCATCGCGGTCGGCGTGCTGCCCGTGGTGATCGGGCTCGCGGGCGGGGCGACGGGAAGGAGCGGTGGCTGACGGGAGGCGCGAGTGGTGACGGACGTACGACGAACAACGGCTGATCTGAACCAGAACGACTGATCAGGACCAACGGGACCAACAGGACCAAACCTCACGGGGGTTGAGATGTACAAGGCAGTGCAGGCTATGCAGGCAGTGCAGGCAGTAGCGGTACGGGCCGTGCGAGCGGTACGGGTACGACTGGGCGGCGGGGCGCGCGGGGACGCCGGTATGGCCACCGCCGAGTACGCGATGGGGCTGATCGCGGCGGTGGCGTTCGCGGTGGTGCTCTACAAGGTGGTGACCAGCGGGGCGGTCAGCGCGGAGCTCCAGAGCATCGTGAAGCGGGCCCTCGATGCGAAGGTGTGAACGCCGGGTCTGCACGGACGTCCCGCATGTCACCACCCACCTCACCGCCAACGACCCTGTGCGCATGCGGGAGTTCGCGCAGTCCCTGAGCGCGGAGCTGAAGCGGCGGGCCGAGCTGCTGGGCCGGATCGGCTTCGTCGAGTGGCACTCGCGGCACGAGATGTCGGGGCGGATCATCGCCCAGCGCGGCACGTCGGGTGCCGGGGACCTGGACTCGCCGACCAGTTCGACGATCCGGCTGCGCCCGTCGGCGGCGGCCCGTCAACAGACGGAGGCGGCACCGCCGTTGCCCCGCCTGGTCGTGGTGGTCGACGACCTGGACGCGCTGGTGAAACCCCCGCTCGGCTCCCCCGGCCGCCCCGCCGCCGGGTCGGTGATACGCGCACTGGAGGCGGTGGCCCGCGAGGGCGAGCGGCTCGGGGTGCACCTGGTGGCGGCTGCCGCCGTAGAGGCGCGTACGTCCGAGACCGAACCCGCCCGGCACACGACCCTGCGCGTCAGCCTCGATCCGACGGCCCAGGGGCCGGAGGAACCCGCCCCGGGGCGCGGCCGGTTGACCCTGCCGGACGGCCGGGCGACCCCGTTCCAGGGTGGCCGGGTGACGGGCCGTATCCCGCGGACGGCGACGCTCCGTCCCACGGTCGTGCCCCTGGAGTGGCAGCGCATGGGCGACCCGCCGGCCCGCCGCCCGGTCCGCGAACTGGGCAACGGGCCCACGGACTTGGCGCTCCTGGCCAGCGCGCTGGAGCGGGCCACACGCTCGGTGTCGGCGGCGGAGGTGCCGTCGCTCCTCTGATCGTTCACAGGCCGCCCACACAACCCCACGTCACGACCCAATCACGATCGCGTACTTGACAGCGGACGCCATCTTGCCGCGTTCAAGTACCGGGCGTAGACCAGTGCGCACGGAAGCGTTCGAGCGTTCGACGAGGAACGAAGAACGGGGCAGTGATGCGCAGCACGAGCAACACAAACCGGACACGCACCACCGTACGTACAGCGGCAGTTGTCGCCGTGGGGGCACTGGCGCTCTCACTCACCGCCTGCGGTGGCAGCGACAACAAGAGCAACGACAGCAAGACCAGCAGTCCCTCGGAATCCGCCGGCACGGTCACCCTTCCCAAACTGAACGGCGAGAGCCTCGAAGTGGCCGCCGTGTGGACCGGTGACGAGCAGAAGAACTTCAAGGCGGTCCTCGCGGAGTTCGAGAAGCGCACGGGTGCCAAGGTCACCTTCGTGCCCGCCCAGGACCCGATCATCAACTTCCTCGGCTCGAAGGTCGCGGGCGGCCAGCCGCCGGACGTCGCGATGCTCCCGCAGCCCGGCGCCATCAAGCAGGCCGTCGACAAGAAGTGGGCCAAGCCCCTCGGAGCCGACGCGCTCAAGGAGTTGCAGAAGAACTACGCGCAGGGCTGGCAGGACATCGGCAAGGTCGACGGCAAGCAGTACGGCGTCTACTACAAGGCCGCCAACAAGTCGCTGATCTGGTACAACGCCAAGGTCTTCGAGAACGCGGGCGCCAAGGAGCCCAAGACCTGGCAGGAGTTGCTGACGACCGCACAGACGATCTACGACTCCGGGGTCACGCCGTTCAACGTCGCCGGCGCGGACGGCTGGCCGCTGACGGACTGGTTCGAGAACGTCTATCTCTCGCAGGCGGGCCCGGAGAAGTACGACGCGCTGGCCCAGCACAAGATCAAGTGGACGGACCCCTCCGTGAAGGAGGCCCTCACCACGCTCGCCCAGATCTGGGGCAAGAAGGCCTACATCGCGGGCGGCCAGAGCGGCGCGCTCCAGACGGAGTTCCCCGCCTCCGTGACCCAGACCTTCACCGGCGGCGACCAGCCGAAGGGCGCGATGGTCTACGAGGGAGACTTCGCGCAGGTCAACATCCAGGAGACGAAGGCGAAGGTCGGCACCGACGCGAAGGTGTTCCCGTTCCCGGCGGTGGGCTCCACCTCGCCCGTGGTCTCCGGCGGCGACGCGGCCGTCATCCTGAAGGACTCCAAGGCGGCCCAGGCGCTGGCCACTTTCCTGGCCTCACCGGACGCGGCGACGATCCAGGCGAAGCTCGGCGGCTATCTCTCCCCCAACAAGAACGTGCCGGACTCGGCGTACCCGAACGCGGTGCAGCGGACGATCGCCAAGGCGCTGATCGCGGCCGGTGACGACTTCCGCTTCGACATGTCCGACCAGGCCCCGCAGTCCTTCGGCGGTACGCCCGGCAAGGGCGAGTGGAAGGACCTCCAGGACTTCCTGAAGAACCCGACGGACATCGCGGGCACGCAGGCGCGGTTGGAGAAGGACGCGGCGGCGGCGTACGCGAGCGGGAGCTGAGCCCGAGATGGCATCGGCAGCGGCGGAGGCCCCCGGGGCCTCCGTCCCTCCCCGCAACCGCAAGAGCGTGACCGGCACCCGCAGGACCGTGGCAGTGCTGTTCCTGCTGCCCGCCCTGGTGCTGCTCGGCGCGCTCGTGGTCTACCCGATCGGGTACTCGCTGGTCCGCAGCTTCGGCAACCAGGCCGGCGACGGTTTCGCCGGATTCGACAACTACAAGGCCCTGTTCACCGACGACGGCATCCGCACCGCCCTGAAGAACAACGTCATCTGGGTGATCTTCGCGCCGACGGTCGCCACCGCCCTCGGCCTGATCTTCGCGGTGCTGACCGAACGGGTCAGCTGGGGAACGGCGTTCAAGCTGGTCGTCTTCATGCCGATGGCGATCTCGATGCTGGCCTCCGGCATCATCTTCCGCCTCGTCTACGACCAGGACCCGCACAAGGGTGTCGCCAACGCGGTCTGGGTCGGCATCCACGACACGTTCGCCTCGTCGTCGGCGTTCCCCAACGCCCACCCGGGCCGCGAGTCGCCGCTGAAGGCGGACCACGGCGGCTTCATCACCAGTACGACGGTCCACACGGGCCAGACCGTCGTCCTCCCGCTGGTCGGCGTCGCCCCCGACCAGATGCCCGACGGCGCGAAGAAGGCCGTGGCCGCGAAGGCCGAGCCGGGGAAGATCACCGGCACGACCTGGCAGGACTTCACCCGCGGCAAGGGCGTCGGCAGGCTCGGCGGGGTCGACCCGTCCGAACTCGGCTACGGCGGCATGAAGATCGAGGCGGTCAAGGACGGCAAGGTGGTCGCCTCGACGAAGGCCGCCGGCGACGGCACCTTCACACTGCCCGCCAAGGCCGACGGGGCCCAACTCCGGCTCCCGGCAGGCAACTTCAAGGCGCCGTACAACGGAGTGGAGTGGCTGGGCCCGTCGTTGGTGACGCCGGCCATCATCGGGTCGTACGTGTGGATGTGGGCCGGGTTCGCGATGGTGCTGATCGCGGCCGGACTCGCGGGTGTGCCACGGGAGTTGCTGGAGGCGGCGCGGGTCGACGGCGCCAACGAGTGGCAGGTGTTCCGGAGAGTCACGGTGCCGCTGCTGGCGCCGGTGCTCGCGGTCGTCGTCGTCACCCTGATGATCAATGTGCTGAAGATCTTCGACCTGGTCTTCATCATCGCCCCGGGCTCCTCGCAGGACGACGCGAACGTGCTGGCCCTGGAGCTGTACCGGAAGGGCTTCTCGGAGGACCAGCCGGGGATCGCCAGCGCGATCTCGGTGTTCCTGCTCCTGCTGGTGATCCCGGTGATGCTGTTCAACGTGCGTCGGCTCAGGCGGGAGGTCAGGCGATGAGTGCACGTCTGTTTTTCTGCTGGGGGTCCGGGGGTTATCCCCCGGGAGAATGCAGCAATGTGCGGCGACTGCGGCGGGAGGTGCGGCGATGACGACGGATGCCGGAAGTCTCGGTAAAACCGGGCCAGTTGAGGTCGTCAAGGCGCGGGAGTCGCTCGGCTCCCGGCTCGCGGCGGCGGCGAGCGGAGGCCTGGTCAGGGTGTTCCTGATCGTCGTCGGCCTGTTCTGGCTGGTGCCGACGCTCGGGCTGCTGCTCTCCTCGCTGCGCAGTCCGGAGGACATGAACGCGAGCGGCTGGTGGAAGGTCTTCAGCCAGCCGTCCCAACTCACCTTCCACAGCTACAAGACGCTGCTGGAGAACAGCGACATCACCAACTCGCTGTGGAACACCGTCCTGATCACGGTCCCCGCGACGCTCCTGGTCGTGGTGATCGGCTCGCTCGCGGGCTACGCGTTCGCGTGGATGGAGTTCCCGGGCCGCGACTGGTGGTTCCTGGGCGTGGTCAGCCTGTTGGTCGTGCCGGTGCAGGTGGCGCTGATCCCGATCGCCGAACTCTTCGGCAAGCTGGGCCTGTTCGGGACCATCTTCGGGGTGATCCTGTTCCATGTCGGCTACGGGCTGCCGTTCGCGGTGTTCCTGCTGCGGAACTTCTTCGCGGAGATCCCACGCGAACTCCTGGAGGCGGCACGGCTGGACGGGGCCGGTGAGCTACGGCTGTTCGCCCGGGTCGTGATGCCGCTGGGCGGGCCCGCGATCGCGAGCCTGGGCATCTTCCAGTTCCTGTGGGTGTGGAACGACATGCTGGTCGCGCTGGTGTTCACCAAGTCGAGCACCCAGCCGATCACGGTCGCACTCCAGACGCAGGTACGCCAGTTCGGCAACAACATCGACGTGCTGGCACCCGGTGCGTTCATCTCCATGGTGATCCCGCTGGCCGTGTTCTTCGCGTTCCAGCGGCAGTTCGTGACCGGTGTGATGGCAGGCGCGGTCAAATAGCCGCAAAACACACATAGTTCAAAGGGGTGGGCCGTCACCGGCCCGCCCCTTTTCGTTCACCGCACGTCCCCCGTATGCCGTACGCGCCGTAACCAAGTCACTCCATCGGCCGTTCCCGGGCAGAACGCCCGCGCCGACCGACCCATGGATGTCCCTTGCCCAGGTTCAGTGTCATTGTCCCCGCGTACAAGGTGCAGGCGTACCTGCACGAATGCCTGGAATCGGTGCTCTCCCAGTCGTACCCCGATCTTGAGCTGATCGCGGTCGACGACTGCTCGCCGGACGCCTGCGGCGCGATCATCGACGAGTTCGCGGCTCGCGACGCCCGTGTGCGCGCCGTCCATCTCCCCGAGAACCAGGGCCTCGGCCGCGCCCGCAACGCCGGTCTGGAACAGGCGACCGGCGACTATCTCGTCTTCCTCGACAGCGACGACACGCTCACGCCCGACGCGCTGCGCTCGATCGCCGACCGCCTGAAGGAGACCGGCGAACCGGACGTCCTCGTCTTCGACTACGCGCGCACCTTCTGGTCGGGCGAGGCCCGCCGCAACAAGGTCGCCGCTCAACTCACCGAACAGGGCCCGGCACCCTTCCGCCTGGAGGACCGCCCCGGGCTCCTCCGGGTCATCATGGTGGCCTGGAACAAGGCGTACAGACGGGAGTTCGTCGAGCGCGAGGGCTTCGCCTTCCCGCCCGGCTACTACGAGGACACCCCGTGGACCTACCCGGTCCTGATGGCCGCGGAGACGATCGCGACCCTCGACCGGGTCTGCGTCCACTACCGCCAGCGCCGCCAGGGCAACATCCTCGGCACGACCAGCCGTTGCCACTTCGACGTCTTCGAACAGTACGACCGTGTCTTCGCGTTCGTCGACGCGCGCCCCGAACTCGACCAGTGGCGGCCGGTGTTGTTCCGCCGCATGGTCGACCACCTCGCGACGGTGTTCACCAAGCCGGACCGCCTCCCGCGCGGCACCCGCGCCGAGTTCCTGCGCAAGGCCCGTGCCCACTACCGCCGTTACCGTATCCCCGGCACCCCGGTCCCGCTGCGCACCCGCATGCGTCACACGCTCGTCCACTTCGGCGTCCACCGCACGTTCCGGGCCGTGCAGGCGGCGATGAGCTGGCGCCGCAGCGCGGTCAAGCTCGCCGCGAAGGTGCTGCGCGCGCTCAGGGCGGCCGCTCTCCAGCTCCACTACCGCGTCCAACTCCGGCTCCCGCTAAGGGATCGCGCGGTGTTCGCCGCCTACTGGGGGCGCGGCCACAGCTGCAACCCGGGCGCGCTGGAGACGGCGTTCCGCACCCACGCCCCGCACATCCGCACGGCGTGGATCGCCCGCCCCGAGCACCACCACACGATCCCGGCCGCGACGCGCAGGCTGCGCCCGAACACCGCCTCCTATTGGACGGCGCTGGCCCGCTCCAAGTACCTGGTGAACAACGTCAACTTCGACCGCCGGCTGGTCAAGCGCCCCGGCCAGGTCATGATCCAGACCCAACACGGCACCCCGCTCAAGCACATGGGCCTCGACCTCCAGGAACGCCCGGCCGCCGCACGGGACATGGACTTCGCCGAACTCCTCAAGGGCGTCGACAAGTGGGACCACGTCCTGTCCCCCAACCGCCACACCACCCTGACCTGGGAGCGGGTCTACCCCGGCAGCTACACGACACTCGCCTACGGCTATCCCCGCAACGACGTGTTCCAGCAGGCGACTTCGGCCGACGTGGCCCGACTGCGCGAGTCCCTCGGCATCCCGCAGGACACCATCGCGCTGCTCTACGCGCCGACCCACCGCGACTACCGCCGCGTCCAGCGCGCCCACGTCGACCTCGACCGGCTGCTGCGCCGCCTCGGCCCGCGCTTCGTCGTGCTGGCCCGCGCCCACTACTGGCACGAGGGCCCGCTCGCCCCCGCGTCCGGCGGCCGGATCATCGATGTCACCGACCACCCCAGCGTCGAGTCGCTGTGCCTCGCCTCAGACGCCCTGGTCACGGACTACTCGTCCCTGATGTTCGACTACGCCAACCTCGACCGCCCGATCGTCATCCACGCCGACGACTGGGAGGCCTACGAGGCGGCCCGCGGCACGTACTTCGACCTGCGGGCTTTCCCGCCGGGCGCGGTCGCGCGCAGCGAGGACGAACTGATCGACATCTTCGCGACCGACCACTGGCGCGGCTCCCGCTCGACCCAGCTGCGCACCGCGTTCCGCGAGCGCTTCTGCCCCTACGACGACGGCCGCGCCGCCGAACGGGTCGTACGGCACGTGGTGTTGGGCGAAACGGACCTCCCGCCGGTCGTGCCGCTCGCTGACCGCCACCCGGTCCCGTCGGCCGCCGCGAGCCTCACGCGCTCCCCGCTCGCCACCGTGCCACAGCCCGCGACGTCCCTGCCCGTCACCGACCGACTCTGAACGCCGTTCCCACACCGGGGAGTTCGCATGCCGTCAAGCCCCTCGCGCCCCACACCGACCCGCCCGACCACCTGGCGCCCGACCGGACGCCCCAGGGCCTGTCGCGCGCACTGACACCGGACCCCTCCGGACCACTGGAGAAAGAACAGAATGCCCCGCTTCAGCATCATCGTCCCGTCCCACGGGGTCGCCGGCCGGCTGTCCCTGGCCCTGGACTCGGTCCTCGCGCAGTCCTACGGCGACTTCGAGCTGATCCCGGTCTGCGACGCCCCCGGCTCCCCGGCCGCCGACGTCGCCACCGGCCACGCCGGACGGGACTCGCGGGTGGCCCCGGTCAACTCGCCACCCTCCGCGGGCCTGAGCGGGGCACGCAACACCGGCCTACGGGCGGCGACCGGCGCCTACGTCCTGTTCCTGGACGGCGACGACACCCTCGCCCCGGGCGCACTGGCCGCGCTGGACGCCCGGCTCGCGGAGACCGAGGGTCCTAAAGACGTCGACGTCCTGTACTTCGAGCACGAGCGGACCCCGTGGTGGGAGGGCGAGCCCACCAACCCGGCGGCCCCGCTGCTCGCGAAGACCCCGGCGGGCGCCTTCTCCCCCGCGCAGGCACCGCAGTTGACCGGCGTACAGCTTCCGGCGTGGAGTGCGGCCTACCGCCGCGCCTTCCTCACCGAGCACCGACTCACCTTCCCCGAGGGCCGGTTCACGGACCTGGGCTGGGGCGGCCTGGTCACCGTCGCCGCCGAGCGGGTGGCGGTGCTGCGCTCGGTGGTCGTACGGCATCTGCTGCGCAGGCAGGGCAGCCGGCTCAACCTGCCCGGCGAGCACCACCATCAGCTCCTCGACCAGGTGGAGTTGGTGCTCGGCGCGGCGCGAGTTCTGCCTCCCGAGCGGTCGCACGCGCTGTTCGAGCAGCTCTTCGCCGTGGTGCTGAAGACCGCCTCCCGGCCCGAGCGGCTTCCCTCCGGGCACCGCGCCTTCTTCCGCCGGGCCGGGCGGCTGTACCGGAGTCACCGGCCCGCCGACTTCCGTGCGCCGGGCGGGAGTCTGGGGGTACAGCACCGGCTGCTGGCCTCGGGCGCGTACACGGCGTTCAAGGCGCTGCGCGGCGCCAACCGGTCTGCGTCAGGCGCGGCCGAGCGGGTCCCGCGCCCCCGGATGCTCCGCACCCGCCTGCGCTACGCCCGCGACCTGCGCCGCCCACTGGACCCCAACCTGGCTGTCTACTGCTCCTATTGGGGACGCGGCTACGCGTGCAGCCCGGCCGCGATCCACGCGAAGGCGAGCCAACTCGCCCCGCACATCCGGTCCGTGTTCCTTGTCGAGCCGGACGCGGTGGACGCCGTACCGAAGGGCGTCGAGCACGCCGTGATCGGCAGCCGGAAGTACTGGGAGGTGCTGGCGCGGGCCAAGTACCTGGTGAACAACGCCAACTTCGCGGAGGGCGTCGTCAAGCGGCCCGGCAGCGTGCACGTCCAGACGCAGCACGGGACCCCGCTGAAGAAGATGGGCGTCGACCAGTCGACGTACCCGGTGGTGGCCGCCGCGACCGGCAGCTTCGCCAAACTCCTCGGCCGGGTGGACCGTTGGGACTACAACATCTCCTCCAACCGTCACTCCACCCAGATGTGGGAGCGCGCCTTCCCGGGCTCGTACGAGGCGTTGGAGTACGGCTATCCGCGCAACGACGTCTACTACACGGCCACGGCAGATGAAGTGGCCCGTGTGCGGCGGGAGTTGGGCGTCCCGGAGGGCAAGACGGCCGTCCTGTACGCGCCCACCCACCGCGACTACCAGACCGGCTTCGACACCGGCCTCGACCTCGATGCGTTCTGCGTGGCGGCCGGCGATGACGTGGTCGTGCTGCTGCGCGCCCACTACTTCTACGACCAGGGCCGCGCGAAGAGCACCGGCCGGATCATCGACGTGACCGGGCACCGCTCCTCCGAGGACGTGTGCCTGGCCGCCGACGCGCTGGTCACGGACTACTCGTCGATCATGTTCGACTACGCCAACCTCGACCGGCCGATCGTCGTGTACGCCGACGACTGGGACGTCTACCGGGAGACGCGGGGCGTCTACTTCGACCTGATGGAGGCGCCGCCGGGACCGGTCGCGCGGACGCCCGAGGAGCTGGCGCAGGTATTCAGCGACGGCTCGTACGCGGGAGCGGAGTCCACCGCCCTGCGGGCCGAATTCCGCGCCCGTTTCTGCGAGTTCGACGACGGGCTGGCCGCCGAGCGGGTCGTACGCCGGGTGTTCCTCGGCGAGCCGCCGGAGACAGTGCCGCCCGTGATCCCGCTCGCGGAGCGCGTCCCGGCCCCCGCCGCCACCCTCGTAAGGAGCTGAACCCGAAGTGCCCCGCTTCAGCGTCATCGTCCCCGTCTTCAAGGTGCAGGGCTTTCTGCGCGAGTGCCTCGACTCGGTTCTGGAGCAGTCCTACCGGGACATCGAGGTGATCGCCGTGAACGACTGCTCGCCGGACGGCTGCGGCACGATCCTCGACGAGTACGCGGCCCGCGATCCGCGCGTCCAGGTGCTGCACCTGCCGGAGAACGTCGGCCTCGGCCGCGCCCGCAACGCCGGAATGCCCCTGGCCACCGGCGACTTCCTGTTCTTCCTCGACAGCGACGACACCCTCACCCCGGGCGCGCTGCGCGCGATGGCCGACCGGCTCGACGCGAGCGGCGACCCGGACGTCCTGGTCTTCGACTACGCGCGCACCTACTGGTGGGGCGGCACCCGGCGCAACGTCCTCGCGCACGTCCTCACCGAGGTCGACGGCACCTTCACGGTCGCCGAACACCCGGAGATCCTCGACCTGTTGATGGTCGTGTGGAACAAGGTGTACCGCCGGGAGTTCGTGCACAAGCACGCCTTCGAGTTCCCGCCGGGCTACTACGAGGACACGCCCTGGACGTTCCCGGTGCTGCTCAGCGCCGAGCGGATCGCCACCCTCGACCGGATCTGCCTGAACTACCGGCAGCGGCGCCAGGGCAACATCCTGTCCACCACCAGCCGCAAGCACTTCGACATCCACGACCAGTACGAGCGGGTCTTCGCGTTCGTCGACTCCCGCCCGGAGCTGGCGAGTTGGCTGCCGTACCTGCACCGCAAGATGGCCGAGCACTGTCTCGACATCCTCGGCAAGCCGGACCGGCTGCCCCCGTCCGACAAGGCCGAGTTCTTCCGCCGTACGGCCGAACTGTTCCGCAAGCACAAACCGGCGGGCGCGAAGGCGGACGCCGAAGTCCGTGCCCTGGAAGGCAGTTACGCGCTGTACCGGGTCCGGCGGCAGGCGGGGCGGGGCGGGCGGCAGCTCGAACGCCGGGCGTCACAGGCCCGCAGGTCGGCGGCCGGACGGATCAAGGGCGGCTGGGCCGCGCTGCACGCCCGCCGGTCGTTGGACCCCAACCTCGTTGTCTACTCGGCCTTTTCGCACCGCGGGGTCCTCGGTGACCCGGCCGCCGTCTACTACAAGGCGCGGGAGATCGCCCCGCACCTCCGGGGCGTGTGGGTCGTACAGGACGCGGAACAGGCCGCGCTGCTGCCGCCTGATGTCGAGCACGTCCTCCTCAACACCTTGCGGTACCGCCAAGTCACTGCGCGCGCCAAGTACTTCGTGAACAACGTCAACTGGCCCGGCACCCTCACCAAGCGCCCCGGCAGCGTCCACATCCACACCCACCAGGGCACCCCGCTCAAGTACATGGCGGCCGACCTGCTGGACAAGCCCGGCGGCCGCTACGGCCTCGACGTCCCGCAGATGCTGCGCCGCGCCGACCGCTGGGACCACAGCCTGGTCGCCAACCGGCACTCCGAGCTGGTGTGGGAGCGGGCGTATCCGTGCCACTTCGCCTCGGTCCGGACGGGGAGTCCGCGCAACGACGTCCTTGTCGCCGCAACACCGGGAGCGGGGGCGGCAGTTCGGGAGCGGCTCGGTATCCCCGCCGGGCACACCGTCGTGCTGTATGCGCCGACGCGGCGCGAGTACGTCCGGGGCGGGCACGTCGACCGCCTCGACCTGGCCCGGTTCGCCGAGGATCTCGGCCCGGAGCACACCCTCGTCGTACGCCTCCACCCGTCCCTCGCGACCGGACCCGCGCGCGGCATGGGCCTCGCGGACCTGCACCGGCGTGGCGTCCTGGTCGACGCGACCGACGAACCCTCCGTGGAGGACGTCATGTTGGCGTCCGACGCGCTCATCACCGACTACTCGGCCCTGATGTTCGACTACGCCAACCTCGACCGGCCGATCGTGCTGCACGCCGACGACCGGGAGGCGTACGCGGCCAGCCGGGGCACCTACTTCGACGTCACCGCCGCGCCACCGGGCCATGTGTCCGGCTCCTACCGGGAGTTGGCGTGGCTGTTCGCGTCGGGTGCCTGGCGGGACGAGGACTCGACGCGGCTGCGGGCCGAATTCCGGTCGCGCTACTGCGAGTTCGACGACGGGAAGGCCGCCGAGAGGGTCGTACGGACGCTGCTTCTGGGGGAGGACGACCGGCTGCCGCAGACCGAGTCCGGTGCACGGGTTCCCTCTCCTGCCGCCGGGCACGACCAGTTGGCGTCCTCATGAGGCCGCGTACCTGGGTGCTGGTGCTGGCCGCCGTGTTCGCGGTGCTCCAACTCGCCAATGTCACCGGGCGGGCGACGCCCGACACGAAGAACTACCTGTCGTACGCGATGAGTCTGCGCGGTGCGAGCGCGCACGAGGCGGCGACCGTCGCCATCGACTACTCCTGCGCGAGCAAGGGGGCGAACGCGCGGCGCGACCAGAGCGTGAACCCGTTGAACTTCCACGGTAAGGACCCCGCCGCACGGGTCGCGAAGAAGTGCCGGGACGCGGAGTGGCGGGGGGTGAACGCGCGGGTGCGGGCCGAGCAGACGGGCGGGTTCATCACGCCTTTCACGTCGGAACGGTTCATGCGGATCTTCGAAGTGCGGCCCGGATACCCGGTGTTCCTGGTGCCGTTCGTGACGCTGCTCGGTCCGGTCTGGGGGATGTGGTCGGCGAGTGTCGTCCTCACGGTCGGGGGTGGGATCCTTGTTTTCCTGATCCTGCGCACGTTGTCCGTGTCGGTGCCGTTCGCGTTGACCGGGCAGGCGCTGTACTACGTGCTGCCGTGCGGGACGACCTCGATGCGGCCGATGACCGAGGGGCTGATGACGGCCCTGACGTTGGCGGCGCTGTGGGGCTGCGGGCTGGTGCTGAAGGGGCAACGTACGCGCGTCGGACTCGCCCTGGTGGGTGGTTCGTTGGTGCTCCTCTTCACCGTCAAGCACTCGCAGTCCCTGTTCCTCGGGCTGTGCCTGGCCGGTGCGGGCGCGTTGGTCGCCGTAGGGCGAATGCGGCGTGGGCGGGCGCCGGGGCGGGCGTTGGTGGTGGTCGCCGGGTTCGGGGCAACTGCCGCGCTGGGCACGCTGGTTGTGGCGAGTGCGCTGCACTATCCATCGCAGACCGACAGCCTTCAGGACCTGCTCACCGACCACTACGCCCGCCCCGACCGCACGCGCCTGTGGCCCGAATTCCTGCACCTGGAAGCGAACTTCTGGCTGGAGTGGACGCGGCAGCAGCTGTGGCAGCCGATGCTCGCGGCGGCGTTGGGTGCGGGTGTGTGGGGTGCCTCGCGGCGGCCGGCGTTCGGGGTGTTCCTGACCGGGGCCGCGTTCACGGGGGTTCTCACGCAGGCCGCGCATCCCGATGTCAGCGTGTGGGGTGGGCGGTTGATCGTGCTGGTGTGGTTGCTGCCGGTGGTGGGGGTGCCGTTGCTGCTGGAGAGTGCGGTGCGGGGG
>NZ_JBLTJC010000278.1:0-13835 GCF_048158785.1 Streptomyces colwelliae
GTCCGATGTCCGCGCTGCGGCTGGTGTCGTCGACCGGTCTGCCGCCCGCCCTCACCCGCCCGTGGGAGATCATCGACCAGGAGGGCCCGACGGCCCCGGCCAGGGCCGTGCGCCAGGGCCGTGGTGTGTGGGTGCCGGTGCGGCCCGACGCCGCAGGTCAGGAGCTCGCCTGGCCCGGCACCGGGCTGGCCGCCGTACCGGTGTCCGGCGGGGACCGCAGCATCGGCGCGCTCACGGTCCTGATGGGCGAGCAGGGCGAGCCCGTCCCCCGGCAGTGGGACTTCCTCCGGGATCTGGTCGCCTGGACCGAGGAGCGGATGAGGCAGGCGCCCCCGCCCTCCGGGCCTTCCCAGAGCGAGGCGAGCGGCCACCGTGACCGGCTTCGGCAGGCGCTGAAGGAGGTCAGCGTCGGCTCGTGGGACTGGGACATCCAGGGCGGCGAGCTGATCTGGGACGAGGCGGCCCTGGAGCTCTACGGCACCAGACCCGAGGACTACACCGCCAGGGTCGAGAACTGGATGGCGTGCGTCCACCCCGACGACCTGGCGCCGACGCTGGACGCGGTGGACCGGGCGATCCGCGAGCACGGCGTGTTCGAGGCCGAGTACCGGGTGCGGCGCCTGGACGGCACGTACGGCTGGACGCAGGCCCGTGGCCGGGCGACCTACGACGAGCAGGGCGAGCCCCTCCGGATGATCGGCGTGGGCTGGGAGAGCAACGAGGCGCGGTCGGCCCGGGACGCGCTGAGCCGGGCGCTGCGTCACATGAGCGACGGGTTCCTCGCGGTGGACGAGGAGTGGCGGATCACCTTCGCCAACCTGGAGGCGGAGCGCACGCTGGGTCTGTCCGAGGAGGAGCTGTTCGGGCGCCTTCTGTGGGAGCTGCCCACGGTACGGAACGTGCCCGGCCTGGAGGACCGCTGCCGGAAGGCCGCGGCCGAGGAGACGCCCGTAGGCTTCGACGCCCAGCTGGAGGGCACCGGCCGCCGCCACCACCTGCGGCTGGTCCCGGGTCCCGACGGAGTCACCCTCTACCTCACCGACGTGACCGAGAAGCGGCAGCACGAGGAGGAGCGCCGGGCGTCCGAGCTGGCGGTGGCCCGGCGCGCGGTGCGGATGGGCGAGCTGACGGCCGCGCTCGCCAAGGCGACGACCTCGCAGGACGTGGTGGCCGCGGTGGCCCGCCGGGTGCTGCCGCCGTTCGCCGCCACCGGACTTCTGGTGCAGGCCATCGAGGGCGACCGGCTGCACACCGTGGGCGCGGAGGGCTACCCGGACGACTTCCTGGCCACCGTCGACGGCCGCGTCCGGACGCCCGGCGAGCCGGGCTGGGACGTGATCGCGTCCGGCCTGCCGATGTTCCTCTCCTCGACCGATGAGTACGCGACCCACTACCCCGAGCTGGCCGCCCGACCGGAACGGGCGGGGAAGGAGGCGTGGGCTTTCCTCCCGCTGACCGCGTCCGGCAACACCTTCGGGGTCTGCGTCGTCGCCTTCGACCGGGCCCGCCGCCTCACCGACGAGGAACGCACCCTGCTGACCACGATCAGCGCCCTCGTCGCCCAGGCCCTGGAACGAGCGCGGCTCTACGACGCCGAGCACACCCGTTCCCGCGAACTCCAGCGGAGCCTGCTCCCCCGGGCCCTGCCCGAGCTGCCGGCGTGCACGGCGGCCGCCCGCTACCTTCCCGCGGGCCAGGGCATGGACGTGGGCGGCGACTGGTACGACATCATCCCGCTCTCCGGCGGCCAGGTGGCCCTCGTGGTGGGCGACGTCATGGGCCACGGCCTCCCGGAGGCGGCGACGATGGGCCGCCTGCGGACCGCGCTGCACACCCTCGCCGACCTCGAGCTGCCGCCCGACGAGATCATGAGCCACCTCAACGAACTCGTCGCGGGGATGGGCGAGGAGTCGTACGTGACGTGTCTGTACGCGCTCTACGACTCGACGACGCAGATCTGTTCCATCGCCGGGGCCGGCCATCCACCGCCGGCCGTGGTCCACCCGGACGGCACCGTGCACTTCCCGGAACTGTCGGCCGACCCGCCCCTCGGCGCGGCGGAACCGCCTTTCGAGACGGTCGAGTTGAAGGTGCCGGAGGGCAGTCTCCTCGTGCTGTACACCGACGGTCTGGTGGAGTCGTCGAAGCGCGAGATGGACGAGGGCATGGCGGACCTGGCCCGCCTCCTGAGTTCGGCGCACCGGACCGAGTCCGGCGCCGAGGCGGACCTGGAGGACCTCTGCGACACGCTCACGGCGGGCCTGCTCCCCTCCGAGCACTCGACGGCCGACGACGCCGCCCTCCTCGTCGCCCGTCTCCACGCCCTGACGAGCGACAAGATCGCCTCCTGGCCGCTCCCCCAGGACCCGCGCGCGGCCGGCCAGGCCCGCCGCCACGTCCGGGAACAGCTGCGCACCTGGGGCCTGGAGGACCTGACCCCGACCACGGAACTCCTGGCCAGCGAGCTGGTCGGCAACGTCGTACGCCACGCCAAGGGCCCCGTCAGTCTGCGTCTGCTGCACGGCGCCGAGCTGATCTGCGAGGTCTTCGACGGCAGCCTGACGATGCCCCGTATCCGCCGCGCCACGGAGACCGACGAGGGCGGTCGCGGTCTGCAACTGATCACCGCCCTCTCCCAGCGCTGGGGCACCCGCTATACGCCGACGGGCAAGTGCATCTGGACGGAGCAGACGCTGGGCGCCCCCGAGGTTCGGCAGGAACTGCCCGACGACGCCCTGGAGTTGATGTTCCCGGCCGCGATGGACTTCATCGGGGATCTCGACTCGCTGCCGTTCGGGGACGACGACTGACAGACCCGTGGTGAGGGCTCAGCGCAGCCGGTCCTTGGCCTTGTAGTAGGCGCCTCCGAAGGGCAGGAACCAGGCGGTGCCGTTGTAGAAGGGGACGGGGACCTTCGGGAAGCCGAGGCCGCGCAGGGGGTTGGCCTCCGGGTGGCCGTCCATGACCTCGGCGATCGCCCGGCCCATGTAGGTGGCCATCTGGACGCCGTGGCCGCAGTACCCCATGGAGTAGTACAGGCCGTTCTCCTCGCCGGCGTGCGGCATGCGGTCCCAGGAGAAGCCGACGTTGCCACCCCATACGTAGTCGATCCGGACGTCGGCCAACTGCGGGAAGATCTCGGCCAGTTCAGCCTTCAGGACGTCGCCGCTCTTGATGTCGGAGGCCGGGTTGGAGGGCGCGAAGCGGGCCCGGCCGCCGAAGGCGAGGCGGTGGTCCGGGGTGAGGCGGACGTAGTGGCCGATGTTCTTGGAGTCGACCACCAGGCGGGCGTTCGGGATGAGTTCGCGGGCGCGCTCCTCGCCGAGCGGCTCGGTGACGACGACGAAGCTGCCGACGTTGATGAGCCGCTTGCGGAACCAGGGCATCGCCTTGTCGGTGTAGGCGTCGGTGGCGGCCATGACCTGCCGGGCGCGGATGGTGCCGTGCAGGGTCTCCACCAGGAAGCCGCCGCCCGGCAGGCGGGTGAGGCCGGTGGCCGCGTTGCGTTCGTGGATCTGCGCCCCGGCGCGTTCGGCGGCCTCGGCTAGACCGTGGACGTACTTGCCGACGTGCAGTCCCGCGCTGAGCGGGTCGAGCAGGGCGCCGTGGTAGAAGTCCGAGCCGAGTTCGGTGCGCAGGTCGGCGCGGCTCAGCAACGTGGTCTCGTGGCCGAAGTTCTCGGCCAGGTCGCGCCGGGTGGCCTTCATCGCCTCGAAGTGCTGTGGTTTGTACGCCACTCCGAGCCGGCCGGAGCGCTTGAAGTCGCAGTCGATCTGCTCCTTCTGCGTCAACTCCTCGACCACGTCGACGGCTTCACGGAACGCGTCGTACAACTCGCGGGCGCGTTCCTGCCCGTAGCGCTTGCGGGCTTCGCCCACGCCGATGGTGATGCCCTGGGTGCACATGCTGCCGTTGCGGCCGGAGGCGCCGGAGCCGATCTTGTCCTTCTCGACGAGGACGACATGGGCGCCCTTGCCGGCGGCGTGGTAGGCGGTGGACAGGCCGGTCAGGCCGCCGCCGATGACGACCACGTCGGCCGACTCGGGCAGGTCCTTGCCCGAGCGGTCGGGCAGGGGCGGGGCGGTATCCAGCCAGTACGGGATCTGCTTCATGGCGGGGCTCCTGTTCAGCAGCCGAGGAGGGCGGGCAGCCCGGACAGGTCGGGCAGTTCGTCGTACGGCTGGTAGGCGGTGCTGCCGGGGCGGCCGTAGCGGTTGATCCACACACGGCGCCTCAGGCCGAGGTCGCGGGTGGGGATCAGGTCGTACTCCCAGCCCTGGGCGGTGTGGATGACCTGGGACGGGTCGACGCCGATGGTCCGGTAGGCGTGCTCGAAGGTCTGGCGGTCCGGCTTGTACGCCTTCGCCTGCTGGGCGGTGATGACGTGGTCGAACTCGACGCCGATGTTGGCGATGTTCCGTGCGATGAGTTCGTCGTCGGTGTTGGAGATGATGGCGATCTCGTAGCGGGACTTCAACGCCCGCAGGGCGTCCGGGACTTCGGGGAACGGGCCGAAGGTCGGCACGGCCTCGACGAGGGCGTCTCCGTCGGACGCCCGGTACTCCAGGCCGTGCAGGCGCATCGCCGTCTCCAGGCTGGAGTGCAGGACTTCGTGGTACGGGCGGTAGGGCTCCAGGACGGCCTGGAAGCGGATGACGCGGAAGTCGTCGAGGAACTCGTCGACGTCCAGGCCGTCCAGGTCGAGCCGGTCGGCCAGGACCTTGAGGGTGGTCGGGCCGAGCTCGAAGTCGACCAGGGTGCCGTAGGCGTCGAAGGTGACGATCTCTCGCATGAAGTTCAGCCTCGTTTCAGGGGAGTTGGGGGGGACACGCTGCGGGGGGGGCTTCAGAGGGTGGGCTTCGGGGTCGAACTCCCGGTGTCAGACGACCTGTTCGCCGGGGCGCACGATCGCGTCGAGTGCCGTGAGGTCGGTCGCGTCGGGGATCCAGTCGGCCGCCGCCGCGTTGGCGGTGACCTGCTCGGGGGTCATCGCACCGGAGATCACCGAGCCGACGGCCGGCAGAGCGGCGAGTGTGCCGACGGCCACCTGGAGCAGGGTGAGTCCGCGTGCGGTGCCGTACGCGGTGAGTGCCTCGACGCGGTTGAGGGCCGCGTCGGTGAGCCAGCCCTGACGCCAGGACAGGCGGCTGCCGGGCGGGGGTTGTTCGCCGCGCCGGTACTTGCCGCTGAGCAGGCCGTTGGCGAGCGGGTAGTACGGCAGCAGGCCGACGCCGGTGCGCAGACAGGCGGGGATCAGGTCGGTCTCGGCGGCGCGGTCGAGGAGGTGGTAGCGGGCTTGCGTGCTGACGAAGGCGTCGGTGAGCTGTGCGGCGGGGAGGTCGGAGCAGCCGAGGTGGCGGATCTTGCCCTCGTCCACGAGCTCGTGCAGGGCTGCGAGGGTATCGGCGAGCGGGGTGACGCCGTCGGGCTCGTGGTACTGGTACAGGTCGATCCGGTCGGTGCCGAGGCGGCGCAGGGAGGCTTCGACGGCGTACCGGATGTAGGGGCGGGAGCCGCGCGGGCCGTACCGGGCGGCTTCGCCGTCGCGGGACATCTCCATGCCGAACTTGGTGGCGAGGACGACGTCGTCACGGTGGCCCTTGAGGGCGGCGCCGAGAAGCCGTTCGCCGTCGCCGCGCACTCCCCCGCGCTCGCCGGAGCCGCCGTACATGTCGGCCGTGTCGAACAGGGTGATCCCGGCGTCGAGTGCCGCGTGGACGACGGCTGTTGTGGCCTCCTCGTCGAGCCGGGAGCCGAAGTTGTTGCCGCCGAGGCCGACCACCGAGACGGTCGGCCCGCGCTCGCCGAGCGTGCGGTACCTCATGACCCGTTCCCGAACCCGATGCAGACGTTCTTGGTCTGCGTGTAACTGGCCAGCGCCTCCAGGCCCTTCTCCCGGCCCCAGCCGCTGTGCTTGTAGCCGCCGAAGGGCAGCTCGATGCCGGTGCCGACGCCGCTGGCGTTGACGTAGACCTGGCCCGCCCTGATGCCTTCGGCCATGCGCAGGGCCGTGTCGAGGTCGCGGGTCCAGACGTACGAACTGAGGCCGTACGGCGTGTCGTTGGCGATCGCGAGGGCTTCCTCGGCGTCGTCGAAGTCGATGACGGTGACGACGGGGCCGAAGATCTCCTCGCGGGCGCAGCGGGCCTGGTTCGTCAGGCCGGTGAGGACGGTCGGCTCGATGTAGTAGCCGTCGGCGAGCGCGGGGTCGGCGGGGGCGCCGCCGCCGGTGCGCACGTCGGCGCCCTCCTGCCGGGCCAGTTCCAAGTAGCCCTGCACGCGGTCGCGTTGGCGAGCGGCGACCAGGGGTCCGATGTCGGGGTCGTCCAGGCCGGGGCCGAGGCGCAGCGAGGCGGCGTGGGCGACCAGCTTGTCGAGGAACTCCTCGGCGCCGCGTTGCAGCAGGATGCGGGTGCCGGCCGAGCAGGTCTGTCCGGCGTTGCCGAAGGCGGAGCCCGCGACGGCGCCCAGGGCCAGGTCGAAGTCCGCGTCCGCGAAGACGACGACGGGTGACTTGCCGCCCAACTCCACCACGGAAGGCACCACGTTGGCGGCCGCCGCCTGTGCGACCTTGATGCCGGTCGGCACCGAGCCGGTGAACGTGACCTGGTCGATGTCCGGGTGTCCGGCGAGGGCGGCGCCGGTCTCGCCGTCGCCGGGGAGGACGTTCAACACCCCTGGCGGGAGGCCGCATTCGAGGGCGATGCGGCCGATCTCCAGGGGGGTGAGGGGTGCTTCGGGAGAGGGCTTGAGGACGACGGTGCAGCCCGCGGCCAGTGCCGGGGCCGAGCCTCTCGCGGTGTTCTGGAGCGGGTAGTTGAAGGGGATGATCTGTCCGGAGACCCCGATCGGTTCGCGGACGGTGTAGTCGATCAGGCCGGGGCCGAGCGGGATGGTGGAGCCGCCGAGCTTGTCGGCGACGCCCGCGTAGAACTCGAAGTAGCGGGCGGCGGCCTCGACATCGGCCTTCGCCTGGCCGAGCGGCTTGCCGACGTCGCGGCTCTCCAGGTGGGCCAGTTGCTCGGCCTCGGCTCGGATCGCCTGGGCGATACAGTTCAGCAGGCGTCCCCGGTCGGCGGCGCGCATCCGGGCCCACTCGGGTGCCGTGAAGGCGGCGCGGGCCGCGGCCACCGCCTGGTCCACGTCGGCGGCACCGGCCAACGCCACCTGGGCGAGGGCCGTTCCGTCCGACGGGTCGAGGACCGTGAAGGTGCGGCCGTCGGCGGCGGGCACCTGCTTTCCGTCCAACAGCAGCTCGCGAAGGGGCAGTTCGCCACTTGCTTCCGGTGTCATGGCCGGATCTCCCCCTCCACCGTGCCGAAGATGACGACCTCGTCGCCGGGGTGGACCGTGCGGATCCGGCGCACCCAGAGCACGATGCCGTCCTGCGGGGCGCGGACCTCCTCCAGCGTGTTGCCGTAGTGGTCCACGACGTGGGCGATCAGGTCGCCTTCCTTGCAGCTCTCCCCCGGGTCGGCGTGTCCGACGAAGAAGCCGCCGGCCGCGGAGCGGGCGAAGGTTCCGGTGACCGCCGTGTAGGTGTCGCGCAGTTCGGGCTCGCCGTCGGTCATGCCGAGCCGGCGCATGATGTTGCGGACGGAGTTCATGTGCAGCTCGACGGTCGACTCGCGGTAGGTGCCGCCGCCCGCCTCGATGGTGATGGCCGGCTTGCCCGCGGCGAGGGTGGGGTGGCGGACCGTGCCGCCCCACTTGCCGCCCTTCCACACGAGTTGGTGTCCGGCGGCCAGGCCGATGCCGGTGGCCAGGTCCTCGTAGCCGCCCTGGACGATCACCAGTGGGGCGATCTCGCCGAAGGTGCCGCCGGTGTGCAGGTCCACCAGGGCGTCGATGGCCGGGACGACCTGCTCGACGAAGGTCGCGGCCAGGCGCAGGGAGTACGAGCCCTCGGCGTCGCCGGGGAAGATGCGGTTGAGGTTGAGGTGGTCGAGGCCGCTGCTGCGGGCGGCCGCCTCGAAGGCGGGGGTGTTCACGCACGGGATGCCGACGAGCGTGCCGCGCAGAGTGGCCGGGTCGGTCTCGGCGAGGACGCGGCGGACGGCTTCCTGACCGTCGTACTCGTCGCCGTGGACGCCCGCGTCGACGCAGAGCACCGGGCCGGGCTCGGTGCCGTTGACGACGATCAGCGGGATGCCGAGTTCCACGCCGTAGGTGCTGGTGCCGACCGGGATCAGGCCCTGGGCGCGCTCGCCGGGGGCGACGGTCAACGGACCGATGGAGTACATGAGTTGCTGCCTTTCGGATGCGGGGGTCACAGGCGGGCGGACGCTTCGTCGAGGGTGTCCGCGATGATGTCGGCGATACGGTCGAGGAGGTGGCGGTCGCTGATCAGCGGGGGCGCGATCTGGACCAGCGGGGCGGCGCGGTTGTAGACGCGGGCCAGGAGGCCGGCCTCGCGCAGCCTGCGCGGGACGAGGTCGGCGACGAGTGTGGCGCGGGCGGTGTCGCTGAAGCCGCCGTCGTCCAGGTCGCCGACGAGTTCGCAGGCGTAGAAGAAGCCGGCGCCCCGGACGTCGCCGACGATGGGCAGGGCCGCGAGGGAGTTCATGCGGGTGGCGAGGTGGTCCTGGAGGCCGCGGACGTTGTCCAGGATCCGGTCGCGTTCCATGATGTCGAGGCTGCGCAGGGCGATGGCCGCGCTGAGCGGGTGTCCGCCGAAGGTGTAGCCGTGGTTGAGGACCGCGCCGGGGCGGTTGAGGACCTCGGTGACCTTGGTGCCGACGAGGGTGGCGCCCATGGGGGCGTAGCCGGCGGTGATGCCCTTGGCGACGGTGACGATGTCGGGGCGGGCGCCGTAGCGGTCGCCGCCGAACCACTCGCCGAGGCGGCCGAACGCGGTGATCACCTCGTCGGCGACGAGCAGGAAGCCGTAGCGGTCGGCGAGTGCCCTGAGGCCGGGCCAGTATCCCTCGGGCGGGGTGATGCAGCCGCCGCGGTTCTGCACCGGCTCGGCGATCAGCATGGCGATCGTCTCCGGACCCTCGGCGAGGATCGCGGCCTCCAGCTCGCCCAGCAGATGGGCGGTGAAGGCCGCGTCGTCCGCCAACTCCCCCGGTAGACCGAAGCGGTTGGTGTGGGACACGAACCGCGTCTCGATCGCGGGCGGGCCGTAGGGCTCCGTCAGGCCGGGGTCGTCGGTGAACGACAGGGTGCCGACGGTCAGGCCGTGGTAGGCGCCGCGGCGGGCGATCGCCTTGGTACGGCCCGTGTCGCCACGCAGGGCGTGGTACTTGCGGGCGATCTTCCAGGCGGTCTCGACGGCTTCGGCGCCGCCGCCGGAGAAGAAGGTGTGCTCGATGTCGACGGGCGCGATCCGGGACAGCCGTTCGGCGAGTTCGATGGCCGTCGGGTGGGCGGAGGCGGACCAGAGCGGGCTGAAGCACAGTTCGCGGAGCTGCCGGTCGGCGGCCTCGGCGAACTCGGCCGCGTAGGAGTAGCCGAGCTGGCAGCAGTACAGCCCGGAGAGGCCGTCGATGTAGCGTCTGCCGTCTGCGTCGTCGACGTAGGGGCCCTCGCCGCGCTGTACGACGAAGAGGTTGTCGCCGTCTGCGCCGACCGAGCCGTTGGGGGTCATGTTCAGCAGCAGGTGCCGGGACGCGGAGGCCGACAGCTCGCCTGACGAGGTGCGGGTGGTACTGGTGGTCATCAGGACTCGATTCCGACGGATGGGCCCACGGTGGTCTCTGTCGGCAGCAGGCCGTCCTGCCTGCCGGAGCCGCCGAGCCTGCGCACCACGCCGACCAGTGCGAGGGCCACGACGGCGACCGCGATGAGCAGCGCGCTGACGGCCGTGACGGACGGATCGACGTCGTACTGAAGGACGTTGAACACCTGGACCGGCAGGGTCACGGTGTCCACGGAGGACAGGAACTGGGAGACGAAGAACTCGTCGAAGCTGGTGATGAAGGAGAAGACGGCGGCGGCGACCAGTCCGGGCATGGCCAGCGGGAAGGTGATGCGCCGGGCGACGGTGAGCCGGCCGGCGCCCATGCTGGCCGCCGCGTCCTCCAGCCGTTCGTCGATGCCCTTCAGGGTGGCCATGAGGATCATCACGGCGATGGGTGAGGCCAGCACGGTGTGACCCAGCGCGATGGCGATCGGGCTGCCGAGCATCGAGGCGGGCTCGAAGAGCAGGAACAGGCCCAGGGCGATGACGACTTGGGGGATCACGAGGGGGGCGAGGACTAGGCCGTAGACCGCGGTGCGCAGGGGCAGTTCGCTGCGGACCAGCGCGGTCGCCGCGGTCACGCCGAGGATGAGGGAGAACACCGTGGTCAGGGCGGCGACCAGGGCGCTCAGGGAGAGGGCCGCTGGCCACTTGCTGCCGTCGGCGAAGAGTTGCTTGTACCAGCCGAGGGTCCAGGAGTGGGGCGGGAAGGAGCCGAAGGCGTCGTTGCCGAAGGAGGTGACGACGATGACGACGATCGGCAGGGCCAGGAAGAGCAGGATCAGGGTGGAGAAGACGGTGAGGCCGACGCGTCCGGCGAGGGTGGGACGGAGGCCGATCATGATGCGGTACCCCGCTTCCGGTATGCCTCGCCCGCCGACTTGAGGAGTCGGAGGAGCAGGAGGCCGGCGAAGGTGAGCAGGAGCAGGATGATGCCGAGGGCGGAGGCGCCGTTCCACTCGTTCTGCTTCATCACCTGGTCGTCGATGAGCGAGGCCACCATGGTCTGCTTCGGGCCGCCCATCAGGGCCGGGGTGAGGTAGTAGCCGAGGCAGAGGATGAAGCACAGCACTCCGGCGTTGACCAGTCCGGGAGCGACGAGTGGGAGATACACGCGGCGGAAGATGGTGATCCGTCCCGCGCCCATGCTGGCCGCCGCGGCGAGCAGCCGGCGGTCGGTGCCGCGCATCACGGCGTACAGGAGGAGCACGGTGTACGGGAGCATCACGGAGGTGGTGCCGATGACGACACCGGTCTCGTTGTAGAGCAACTGGAAGGGTGCGCCTGGGAAGTGAAGGTCCGTCAGGACGTTGTTCACGACGCCGTGTTCGCCGAGCAGGATGATCCAGCCGTAGGTGCGCACCAGCGCGCTGATGAAGTGCGGGACGATCACGACCAGCATCACCAGGCCGGCCCACAGGGGCTTCAGCCGGGTCACCGCGTTGGCGAGCAGGAAGCCGATGACCAGGCTGAGCAGGGAGGTCTCGGCGGAGATCCGCAGGGTGGTGAGCAGGATCTCCAGGTCGGCGCCCTGGAACGCGTCGGCGTACCAGTGCAGGGTCCAGCCGCCTTCCTCGCCCTTGAGGCTGAGGAGGAGGGTGCTGAAGATCGGGTAGACGAAGAGGATCAGGAGGTAGACGACGACCGGTGCGGCGTTCAACAGGCCGTAGCGGGTGCGGCGTTCGGACAGTGTGTGGCGCAGGCGGCTCATGCGGCCGGGGGTCGCGGTGGGCGCGGGCTGGGACTGGGGCTGCGGCTTCGTGGCGAGGGCGGATCCGGCCATGCTCATCCCCTGTGTTCCGCGTCGGGGTGCACGCTGGCGTCTTCTGTGTCAGGGAACACGCTGACGCCCTCTGCGTCGGGGAAGACGCTGACGTCGGCGAACCCGGCGGTCAGGCCGACGCGTTCACCGGGAGCCGGGGCGCGTCCGGCCGGCAGTTCCAGTCGTACGACGTCGGTGTCCGTGCCGCCGGTCGGGCGGACCGTGACGCGCACCAGGGTTCCGACGTAGGTGACCGTCTCCACGGTCCCGGTGCAGAAGCCGTCTCCTGCGGGGCAGAGGGTGATCCGGCCCGGTTGGACCGCGCCCCGGACGCGCTCGCCGGAACCGTCCGCCAGAGGGCGGGCCTTCAGCAGACCGCCCGTGTCGAGGCGTACGAGGGTGTGCTCCGAGGTCCGCTCCTCGACGCTGCCTGCAAGGAAGTTGGCGGCGCCGAGGAAGTCCGCGACGAACGGGGTGCGCGGCACCTCGAAGAGTTCCCTCGGGGTGTCGAACTGGTCGATCCGGCCGTCCCGCATGACCGCGATCCGGTCGGAGAGGACGAGGGCCTCCTCCTGATCGTGCGTCACATAGATGACGGTGAGGCCGAGTTCGCGCTGGATGCGCTTGATCTCGGTCTGGAGCTGGTCGCGGAGTTTCTTGTCGAGGGCGCCGAGCGGTTCGTCCATGAGGATCACCGGCGGGCGGTAGACCAGGGCCCGGCACAGGGCGACGCGCTGTTGCTGGCCGCCGGACAGCTCGCGCGGGCGGCGGCGGGCCATGCCGTCCAACCCGGCCATCTCCAGGGTCTCGCCGACCCTGCGGCGCAGCTCCGCCTTGGGTGTGCCGCGCAGTTGGAGCGGGAAAGCGACGTTGTCCCAGACGGTCATGTGCGGGAAGAGCAGGTACTGCTGGAAGACGAAGCCCAGGCCGCGCTTCTGCGGGGCCAGCCGGGTCACGTCACGGCCGCCCACGACGATGCTGCCGGAGTCGGGTTCGCAGAACCCGGCGATCATCATCAGGGTGGTGGTCTTGCCGGAGCCGGAGGATCCCAGGAAGGTGACGAACTCGCCCGCCGCGATCTCCATGGAGACCTCGTCGACGGCGGTGACACCACCGTACGTCTTGCGAAGTCCCGTCACGGACAAGGGTTTTCCGGTGCCGGTGCCGGTGCCGGTGCCGGTGTCCGGTGGACGGGTGATCGTCGGGGGTTTCACGTCCAGTTCAGGCATGCGACCACTCCTGCCAGCGCTTGGAGACGGCGTCCTGGTTCTTGATCCACCACTCGACGTCCAGGTCGAAGCCGGACTCCAAATGGGCGGCGGATCCTGCCAGGTTGGCGGCGGTGGTCGTGGAGAGCTTCTTGTAGGCGGCGGGCACGGTCGGGGCCATCGGGTACAACTCGGCGTAGGCGGCCTGAACTTCGGGGCGCAGCGAGAAGTCGATGAGCTGGTAGGCGGCGTCGAGGTTGTCGGTGCCCTTGGGGATGGCGAGGCCGTTGCTCTGGCGGCGGGCGCCGTTCCACTGGTAGGCGAGCGGGGAGCCCTGCTTGATGAGGGCGTCGAGGCGGCCGTGCCACACGCTGGAGGCGACGACCTCCTCGCGGCCGAGGAGTACGCCGGGCAGGGCGCCGGTGTCCCAGAACTTCTTGACGTGCGACTTGATCGCGTCGAGGGACTTGAAGGCGCGGTCCACATCGAGGGGGTACAGCTTGTCCGGGTCCACGCCGTCGGCGAGGAGGGCGAACTCCAGCTCGGGCAGGTCGGCGTCCACGGCCTGTAGCGCACGGCTGCCGGGGAACGTCTTGGTGTCCCAGAAGTCGGCCCACGAGGTCGGCTTCTTCCCGCCGAAGGCGTCCGTGCGGTACGCCATCACGCTGGCCCAGTAGTTCTTGCCGACCGCGTGGGTGGTGACCAGGGACTTGGCGATGCCGGCGGTCTTGAAGTTCTTCAGCCGGTCGTAGTCGAGTGTCTGGGTGGCGCCCTGCTGCTTGAAGAGCACGAAGTCGGCCATCGAGTCGTCGATGACGTCGAACTGGGGGCGGCCCTGCTTGATCTGGGCGAGCATCTGCGCGTACTCGATGTTCACCACCTTGACCTGGATGCCGGTCTCCTTGGTGAACGGCTCGTAGACCGCCTTCTGGTTGGCGTCGCCGTAGGTGCCGCCGCTGTCGCGCACGACGAGCGTCTTCGAGCTCTTGCCGCCGCTGTCGACGGAGCGGCTGGTGCCGGTGCCGCAGGCGGTTAGCGAGGTGGCGGCGATGCCTGCGGCCACTCCTCCGACTCCGCGCAGGAACACTCTGCGGTCTATCCGGGCATCTCTCACCGGGGGCCTCCTGGTGGTGCGGTACGTGATTCGGGGCGGGGTGTGGGTGTGCGGGTGGAGTGGGTG
>NZ_JBLTJC010000279.1:0-13809 GCF_048158785.1 Streptomyces colwelliae
GGGGGGGGGGTTGACGGGGGTTGGAGGGCGGAGCCTGGAGCCAGCGGGCTCGTACCGGCTTCGGGCCGGCATCGAGGCCGAGTTCGGTGAGCTGGTGGATGCCGCCGCCTGACGACACGTCGCCGCGCGGCTGCTCGCGCGCCGGGACGGGTGCGACGGCGTGCGTCAGGGGGCGGTGCGGGGTGTGTCCTCGGCGGGCAGCGGTTCGTCCTCGGCCGGTTCGCGCAAGAAGGTGGAGAGCAGGATCGCGAGCACCGGCACGGTGGCCAGTACCGCGAGGGCGCCTCGGGGACCGTAGTGGGTCGCGATGATGCCCAGCAGCGGCATGAAGAGTCCGCCGGCGCTCATCGCGAGGCCGAGGGTGACGCCGGCGGCGGTGCCGGGCCGGCTGGGCAGGTAGTCCTGGCCGAGCTTGATGAGGACGGCGAACGGGATGTTCGAGATCAGGCCGACCAGCAGCGCGAGGGGCAGTGCGACGTACTTGTCGTCGCAGACCAGCATGAGCCACAGGGCGGGCAGCATGGCCGCGTTGCCGATCTGTACGGTGCGCACCATGCCGATGCGGTCCGCCAGCCGCCCGCCGAGCAGCGTGCCGGCCACACCGCCGCCGAGTTCGAGGGTCAGGGCGAGACCGCCGAGGCCGCTGCTCGCTTCCAGGTGACGGATCCAGTACAGCGAGATGAAGGTGTTCAGTCCGGTCGAGATGGTGGACCGCACGATCTCGACGGCGGTCAGGGCCGCGAACCTCCCTGGCCGGTCCCTGCCCTCGCGCCGCACCTTCTTGACCGCCGTACCGGACATGCGGTTGTGGTGGCGCAGGAGGACGAAGGCCATGAGGACGGCGGGTGGGATGAAGAGTGCGGTCGCGCCCATCCCGAGGGTGTCCAGGGCCGGGGTGACCAGCGCCGGGGCGATGAAGAACCCCACGCTGCCGCCCGCGGCGAAGTAGCTCATCGCGGTGGCGCTGCCCCCGGCCGCACGGCGTGCGTCGCGCCCCGCGGGCGGATGGAACATCGCGACACCGACACCCGCCATCAGCAGGAGGGCGAAGACCAGCGGGTAGGAGGGCGTCAGTCCGGACAGGCCCGCCCCGACACCGGCCAGGCCGACCCCCAGCGGCGACATCCAGCGCAGCCGGAACCGGTCGGCGAGCAGTCCGATCGGCACCTGCGGCAACGCGCTGCCGAGCGTCGCGGCAAGGGCCAGCCCGGAAGCCTGCACGTAACTGAAGTCGCGTTGCAGCACGAAGTAGGGGACCGCGGCGGGTACGAGGCCCTGGTAGAAGTCGTCGACGGCATGGGCGGCGGCCCAGATCCGCATCCGGCGCCAGTGTCCGGGCGGACCGCCCGCCTCACGGGGAGTACTTGTCTCCTGGATCGTTGTCACCCACCCACGATGGGCGGGAACACCCTGGGCGCGCTTCCCGTATTCTGCCTACCTATGTCGCAGATCCGCCACGAGCCCGTCGCGCCGACCGTCACACGGTTCCTCGGCGGCGGCGAGACCATCGAACGGCACCGCCACGACGACCACCAGCTGATCTACGTCAGCTCGGGCGTGCTCGCGATCACCACGGAACACGGCTCCTGGATCGCCTCGAACGACCGCGCCGTGTGGATTCCGGCGAACACCTGGCACGAACACCGCTTCTACGGCCGGAGTCGCTTCCACACCATCGGCTTCCCCGCCCACGGCAGGGCGCCCCTGCTCGACGCCGAAAGCCCTACGGTCATCGCCGTCGACGCGTTGGTGCGCGAACTGCTCATCGCGCTCACCGGCACCACCCTCACGCAGGCCGAGACCCGGCACATCGAGGCAGTGCTGCGTGACAGGCTGCGCCGCGTGACAGCGCAGCCCGTGGCCCTGCCCGCGGCCCGCGACCGACGGCTGGCCGACGCCTGCCGCCTCGTCGAAGAGGAACTGCACCAGCCCTGCACCCTCGCCCAGCTCGCCGACCGCGTGCACACCAGCGAGCGCACCCTCTCCCGCCTCTACCGCGACGAGTTCGGCCTGACCTTCCCCCAGTGGCGCACCCGGGTCCGGATCTTCACCGCGATGGTCATGCTCGCCGAGGGCGCCACCGTCACCGACACCGCCCACACCTGCGGATGGGCGACCACCAGCGCCTTCGTCCAGACCTTCGCCCAGACGGTGGGCATCACCCCGGGCGCCTACCGCGCGGGCATGGACGGACCGCGGCAGGAATGACGGCGGGCATTTTCGGAACGTTGGTACTCTCCGCGTCTACGGCGAGGCGGGGGGATCGTGGGAGTAGAGCTGTCGAGTCCTGAGAACCGCCGGTTCGGAGGAACTGGCCTTGGTGTCCTCTCCGGTGGGCTGACCGCGATGGTGACCACCGCTGCCATCGGCAGGGCATGGGCCGCTTGCGACATCGGCGTCAACTCGGCGGCCAACAGCATGACTTTGCTGTTTCTCGCGCTTCTCATATGGATCGCCGCCGCGGTTCCGTGGGTGGTCCTGCACAACACCCTCGGGAAACGTCATCGCGGGATAGCCCTGATCGCGGGGTTCGTCTTCACCCTGTGGTTCGCCTGGTTCCTCGTCACCTGGCTCGGGATGCCGGACTCCTACCCCGACCCGTTGTGTCCGGCCAACGTTCCACCTTGGTGGCCGCGCTTCATCCCGGTATGACTCCGCTGAGACCCCACCGCCCCGCCGCCACGAAGGTGCCCTACGATCCCCCAATGCCTCGTGCCCTCATCCTCGGTGGAACCGGTCTCGTCGGACGGGCGGCCGCGCTGCGGTTGCTGGAGGCCGGTTGGCAGGTGGATGTCACCGGGCGGGACCCGGCTCGGATGCCGGCCGAACTGTCCGCCGCCGGTGGGAAGTTCATCGCGGCGGAACGGACCGACGGCGGGCAGGTGAGGGCCGCTCTCGGGCCCGGTGCCGAGTTGCTCGTCGACTGTCTCTGTTACACCGCCGCCGACGCCCGTTCGTTGCTGCCGCTCGCCGCGGACTCCGCGTCCACCGTGCTGATCTCCAGCCGGGCCGTCTACGTCGACGCGGCGGGCCATCACGTCAACTCGGATACTCCGCCGCGTTTCGAGGCGCCGATCCCGGAGACCCAGCCGACACTCGCGCCGACGACCGACATCGACTACCGCTCACGCGAGGGATACGGCGCGAACAAAGTCGCCGCGGAGCAGGTCGCGTTGGAGAGCGGGCTGCCCATCAGCGTGGTGCGGCCGTCGCAGATCCACGGGGTCGGGGCGTCCCCGGCGCGTGAATGGGCCGTGGTCAAGCGGGTGTTGGACGGCCGTACGGCCTTGCTGCTGGCCCGGCGAGGTGCCGGGGTCGTCCACGGCACCGCCGCCGCGAATCTCGCCGCGCTCGTCGAGACGGTCGCCGGGCGGCCCGGCGCCCGCGTTCTCAACTGCGCGGATCCGGACGCGCCCAGCGTGCTGGAGATCTGCCGGACGATCGCGGGGCACCTGGGCCATGCGTGGGAAGAGGTCCTGCTGGACGACACGGCACCTGCCGGCCTGGGCCGCACCCCGTGGGACTCCGCGCACCCGATCGTCCTCGACACCGCCGCCGCCACGGCACTCGGCCACCGGCCGGCCGGTAGCTACGCGACCACGATCGCGCCCGCACTCGACTGGCTGGTGGAAGCGGCCGGGAACGGCCAACTGCCTGTCGACGACGGTTACTTCGCGGAGTACTTCGACTATGCGGCCGAGGACACGTTTCTCGCGGGATGAGAACCGGGTGGTCGTCCGGGGTTCCGCACCTCGCGTGATGTCACGGATGGAACCGCCACCGGCCCTCAGAGACGACGTCCACCTTGCCGTCCCTGACGCGCACGGCCGTGTCGTCGTCGATGAAGTAGATCGGGAAGTCCGCCCGCGCGGTGATGCGGTCGGCCCAGGCGTCGTCCCGCTCGGGGAAGTTCGGCGAGTACAGGTGGGGCTTGAGATACCAGTCGAAGAGGCCGAACGGCGGCTCCACGGTCGTCGCGCCGAGCACGTGGAGGTCCGCGGTGTCCCCGATGACGTCGGCGGAGTGGGTGGTGAGGTGGCGGCTGAAGATCATCGATCCGGCGCTGACCCCCACGTAGACCCGGTTCTCCAGCGCCTCCAGGAAGCCGTCGGCCAGGCCGTTGCCGGTGATGGCGCGCGCGAGGTGGTAGTGGTTGCCGCCCTCGACGTAGACGACGTCGGCGTGGAGCAGCCGGTCGAGCACCAGCTGCCGGGGCAGGCCGTTCAGCTCCAGGACGTCGAACTCCCGCCAGCCGAGGCCGTGCAGCCGGTTCATGTCCGCGACGAACCACCCGTGGTCGCCGGGCTCGGCGACCGATGCCGTGGGAACGAACACGACGTTCGCCGACCCGAACGGCTTTCCCAGCATGTCCCGCAGTGCGTCCCGTTGTGTCTCGTTGCGCAGGCCGCTCGCCGTCAGCAGAAGGTTCATCGGGCGAGCCAAGCACGGCCGGCGGGCGCGTGCAACGAACCAGGGATCCACTCCCCCGGCGCCGTTGTCAGTGCCTCCCCTTATCGTCCCGCCATGGTCTTCCCTCTTCCCGGCGAACTGTCCCTGTCCTCCGGCCGCTTCGAGCCGCGCGGGGAGGTGGAGGTGTGGTTCTCCGACGAACTGCCAGAGGATCTGGTGGAGTTGTGGCCCCGGCTGCTGGAGTCCGCCGAGGTCACGGGGTTGTATCCGTTCATCTGCCGGCGGGATGATCCCTGCCGGCCCGAGGACTTGAGCAAGGTCGACGCGATACGGCTCGACGCCGTGCTCGCGGCGGACTTCGCCGAGTACCGGCGCCGGCGGCTGCCGTACTGGTCGAATCCGGCGGCGGCCGACATGTTGCCGGACAGCGTGCCGGACGACGACGATCCCGAGGACTTCGAGCCCTGGCCGCACGACCCGGGGCCGCCCTTCGAGACCTGGCCCGGTCTCGCGGCGGGCGGGTCCGACACGGGTGCCGGGGTCAGTGCGGCGCAGGCCGCCCAGTGGGCCGTAGAGGATCTGCTCGGGGACGAACCCTTCGTACACACCTGCCAGTTGGCCCTTGTGCCCGCGCGTCGTAGTGCCGATGTGCCGGCGGTCGTCGGGTGGGCGGCCGAGGCTCCGCTTCCCTTGTTGTGTGCGCTGTTGCGGAGTTGGGAGGAGCGGTTCGGGGCGCGGGTCGTGTCGGGGTTCGGGGGTGCGCTGACCGTGTCGGTCGCCCGGCCGCCCCTCGATGTCCCGCACGCTGAGCAACTCGCCCTGGAACATGTGCTGTCGACCGCCGACAACATCGTGGACGATCCGCCGACGCCGTTCCCCGAGTACGCCGACGGGCTGATGGGCCGGCATCAGTGGCGGTTCTGGTGGGACTAGGTCACCGCATGGGTGCTCCTGCCTCCTGCCAAAATCTTCCGCATGCCCGAAGAGACGGAACAGCCCGAAGAGACGGGACAGAGACTCGACACGCTGTCGCGGATGATGGCCGAGCACATGGCCACGCCCTTCCCTCCCGACGCCCGTGGTCTGGAGATCGCGGGCGAGGACATGGTGCTGCTCGACGCTGATGCCTATGGATACGTCTCGGGTGTCCGCGAGGGCCCGCTCGACGAGCGGCGCCGTG
This sequence comes from Streptomyces colwelliae, assembly GCF_048158785.1. Classification (NCBI taxonomy): domain Bacteria; kingdom Bacillati; phylum Actinomycetota; class Actinomycetes; order Kitasatosporales; family Streptomycetaceae; genus Streptomyces; species Streptomyces colwelliae. Next base: position 5,591 of record NZ_JBLTJC010000279.1, read on the forward strand.
CGGGCCTGGTGAGGGTCGCGGCGGCGCTCGCGGAGGTTCTCCCGGCGATCGGCGACGAGCGCACGGCCGATTACTACACGCACCTGCGCGACATGGCCGCGCTGGCCGTCGAGATCGAGACCTCGCCGGCCATGGACGAGCGGCCCTGAAACATGGACGCGCGGCCCTCCCGGGTACTACCGTCAGAACCGCAATACCTCTGACTGAGTCAACTACCCTGAGCGAGCACCGGGGATCGATCATGACCGTCCAGGACATCCGCGCCTTCAACCGCTTCTATACGAACGTCATCGGCGCCCTCGACTACAGCCGCCACCTCTACGCCCCCTTCACCCTCACCGAGTCCCGCGTCCTGTACGAACTCGCGTACTCCCCTCGTACGGACGCCGCCGATCTCCGTTCCGAACTCTCCCTCGACGCCGGGTACTTGAGCCGGATCCTGAACCGGTTCGAGCAGGACGGGCTGGTCGAGCGGGCGCCCTCGGAGCGGGATCCGCGGCGGCGGCAGGTCACGCTGACCGCGCGGGGGCGGGAGACCGCCGAGCTGCTGGCCGAGCGGGCGGACGAATCCGTGGGGGCGCTGCTCGCGACCGTGCCGGACGCCGACCGGCCGCGGCTCGCCGAGGCACTGCACACCGTACGGACCATCCTGTCGGCGTCGGACAAGCACCGGCCGCGGCCCGAGGACGTCGTGCTGCGGGAGCCGGGGCCCGGTGACCTGGGCTGGATCGTGCAGCGGAACGCGGCGCTGTACGCCTCCGAGTACGGCTTCAACGCCGACTACGAAGGGCTCGTGGCGCGGATCGTCGCCGATTTCGCCGAGGACCACGATCCGCATCTGGAGCGGGTGTGGATCGCCGAGCTCGACGGGCGGGCGGTGGGGTGTGTGATGTGCGTGCGGGACGACGCCCCGGGGACGGCCCGGCTGCGGCTGCTGCTCGTCGAGCCCGACGCGCGCGGGTTGCGGATCGGGGATCAACTCGTCGCGGCGGTCGTCGAGTTCGCGCGCGGGGTCGGTTATCGCGACCTCGTGCTGTGGACCAACGACATCCTCGGCGCCGCCCGCCGTATCTACCAGCGGCACGGTTTCGTCCTCACCGCCGAGAAGCCGCACCGCTCCTTCGGCCAGGATCTCGTCGGCCAGGACTGGCGTCTCGACCTGCACGGGACCGGTGAGTGACGAGTAGGGTCCTGAGTATGAAGCTCGCCTTCTCCACCCTCGGTGTCCCCGGGCTCCCCGTGGCCGACGTGCTGCATCTCGCCGTCACGCACGGTTATCACGGCGTCGAGTTGCGCGCGCATCCCGAGGAGCCCGTGCACCCCGGTATCGACGCCACCCAACGGGCCGACGTGGCCGCCGAGTTCAAGGCGGCCGGGGTCGAAGTCCTGGGCCTCGCCGGGTATGCGCGGGTGGCCGCGCCGGGCGACGACGCCGCCGTACTCACCGAGATCCGTGAACTGCTGGAACTGGCACGGGACTTGGGCGCGCCGTTCGTACGGGTCTTTCCCGGCGGCGGTACCGAGCAGACTGTCGAGGAGGCCGATGCCACGGCCGCCCGGCGGCTCGGTACCGCTGCGGAGTGGGGTGCCGATCTCGGCGTACGGGTGCTGCTGGAGACCCATGACTCGCACCGGACCGGCGCGGACGCGCTCCGCGTGCTCGGGCCGGTCGGGCACCGGCAGGTCGGCGCGCTGTGGGACGTCATGCACACCTGGCTCGGCGGCGAGCAGCCGTCGGAGACGCTCGCCGCGCTCGGCCCGTATCTCGGATACGTGCAGGTCAAGGACATCGCGTCGGCCGACGACACCACCCCGCTGCCGCTCGGCGCGGGTGTCCTTCCGCTCGCCGAGTGCGTCGAGGTCCTGTGCCGGCACGAGTGGGACGGCTGGCTGTGCTGGGAGTACGAGAAGCGGTGGTACGAGGCCGCCGCCCCGCTGCCCGAGCTGCTGGCCGCCGGTCACGATCACCTGGCGCGGCTGCTCAACGACTCGGCGTAAACGGCTGGCGGCGACGGCGGGCCCCGGCTTAGGGTCCCCCGGTGCCTCCTCGACCCGCTCCGCGCCCCGTCCTGCCCTCATGAGCCTCACCCGTACGTTGATCGACGTCCGGCCCTTGCGGACGTCCCCGGTGTTCCGGCGGCTGCTGATCGGGCGGACGGTGTCCGTGCTGGGCGCGTTCATGACCTCGGTGACCGTCATGTACCAGGTCTGGGAGATGACCCACAGCACGGTCTGGACGGGCGCGGTCGGGCTGGCGAGCGCGGTGCCGATGGTGGTCGTCGGGCTGTTCGCCGGTTCGTGGGTGGACCGCGGGGACCGGCGGCGGATCTTCCTCTTCAACACGGTCGGGCAGGCCGTCTGCTCGCTGCTCCTCGCCGTGCAGGGTTTCACCGGTCACGTCCCGGTGCTCGGCGTCCTCGCGCTGATCGCCGCGCAGTCGTGCTTCGGCGCGGTGGGCGGCCCGGCGTCGGGCGTGTTCATACCCCGGCTGCTGCCGAAGGACCAGGTGGCGGCGGGCCTGGCGCTCAACACCATGTCCTTCACGACCATGATGCTCCTCGGCCCCGCGCTCGGCGGCCTGCTGATCGGCTGGGCCGGCATCGGCGCCGGCTACCTGGTCGACGCGCTCACCTTCCTCGCCGCTTTCTACGGCGCCTTCGGCCTGCCCGCGCTGCCGCCCGAGGGCGAGCCGTCCCGGGGCGGCCTGCACGGTGTCCTGGACGGCCTGCGCTTCCTGACCGGCCACCGGGTGGTGCGCGGCGCGCTGCTCACCGACCTGGCCGCGACGGTGCTGGCGATGCCGGTCAGTCTCTTCCCGCTGATCAACTCCGAGCGTTTCGGGGGCGATCCGCGCACGCTGGGCCTGTTCCTGTCGGCGATCTCGGTCGGCGGCATCACCGCCTCCGTCTTCTCCGGCGCGGTCACCCGGCTGGGCCGCCCCGGTCCGGTGATGCTGCTCGGCGCGAGCACATGGGGCGTCGCGCTGGCGGCCTTCGGCCTGATGACGAACCCGTGGGCGGGACTCGGGTGCCTCGCCCTGGCCGGCGCGGCCGACGCCTGCTCGGTGGTCTCCCGCAGCACGATCATCCAGACCCACACCCCGGACGCCCTCCTGGGCCGTGTCTCCGCCGCCGAACAGATCGTCGGCCAGGCGGGCCCCAACCTCGGCAACCTCCGCGGCGGCCTGGTCGCCGGCTGGACCTCGGGGGCGACGGCGCTGTTCACCGGCGGGCTGTTGTGCGTGCTGGCGGTGGCGGGCGTGGGGGCGGGTACGCCCGAACTGCGGGCCGGAGCAGGCGTCACCCCACCGGTCGAGCCGTGAGCCGCACCGTCCCGTCCAGGCACCAGTCCAGTACCGCGGGCCAGGAGCCGTAACCGGCTCCCAGGTCCAAGTGGCCCCCGCCCGGGACGAGTTCGGTGGGGATGCCGAACGGGTCGCCGTAGGCGGTGCGGGCGCCTTCCGGGCAGTACGGGTCGTCGTCGCCGGCGACGAGACGGACGTTCCCGGGGAGGGCGAAGTCCGCGGCGGGCAGGGCGAATCCGGCGACCTCCGGATACCCCGCGACGACGGACGCGGACGGCGGTCCGACCAGCAGCACCCGGTCGACCGCACCGCCCTTGACCAGCCCGCGGGCGACGGCGTGCAGCCAGAGCAGGGCGGAGGCGCTGTGCGCGAGAACGACCCGCTCGGAGTCGGCACCGCCCGGCAACTCGCCGAGATGGCGGCCGAGTTCACCCAGCCATACGTCCAGGTCGGGCTCGTCGGGGTCGGGCAGCTGAGGGTAGGTGACGTGGTGCCCGAGTGCGCGGAGCCGGTCGGCGAGCCAGTGCTGCCAGTGGTCCTTCGGGCGGTGGTTCTGCCAGCCGTGGAGGATGAGGTACGCGGTCATGAGGGCGATGGTTTCCGATCACCGGCCGAACGGTCCAGTCGGTCTTTCGAACGGTCCGGTCGGTCCGCGATCAACTCAGGCTGTCCGCCCGCGTGTTGCCCCGCGCCAGCCGTGTCCGCACCCGCGCCTCCAACCCCGCCCGGCACTCCCCCCACTCCGCCGCCGTGATCGAGTAGATCGCGGAGTCCCGCAACCGCCCCTCCTCGCCCGGCGCCCAGGACCGGGACCAGTTGCGCAGTACGCCCTCGAAGCGGGCGCCCACGCTCTGGATCGCGGCGCGGGAGCGGTCGTTGCGGGCGTCCGTCTTCAGGTCGACGCGGGAGACGCGCCACTCCTCGAACGCGTGCCGGAACAGCAGGAGTTTGGCCTCGGCGTTCACACCCGTGCCCTGCGCCGAACCCGCCAGCCAGGTGAACCCGACCTCCACGGCGTCCAGTCGGTCGTCCGTCAGCCAGGAGCGGGGTTCCCAGTAGGCCGTGACACCGACCGCCTTCCCCGTGGCCGTCGACACCTGGGCGTACGGCGCGAGTTGCCCCGTCGCCGCCCTGCCCGACTGGGCGTCGATGTAGGCCCGGACCTCGTCCGCCCTCGGCACCCAGGTGAACTCGTACGAACCCCGGTTCTCCTCCGCCGCCACCGCCAGATCGGCCGCGTGCCGCTGATCGAGCGGCTCCAGGCGCACCAACTCGCCTGCCAGCACCGGAGCCTTCAGCCCCAACCCCACACCGAAACCCACACTCATCCCCTCATACCGGCAACTGCCCCCGCAGCACCCCGAACGCCTCGTGGAACCCCGGGAAAGTCTTCCGTACGCACCCCGGGTCGTCGAACGAAATACCCGGTACCCGCAGCCCGGTCACCGCGAAGGACATGACGATGCGGTGGTCGCCGTAGGACTTGATCTCCGTGCCCGTGACGGGAGTTGTCCCCGGGCGGATCTCGATCCAGTCCGGGCCCGTCGCCACGTCCACGCCCAACCGCCGGAGGCCCTCCGCACAGGCCTCCAGGCGGTCGCACTCCTTCACCCGCGTGTTGCCGACGTCCTCGATGCGGACCGGGCCCGAGGCGAAGGGGGCGATGGCGGCCAGGGTCGGCATGGTGTCCGAGATGTCGCGCATGGTGACCGTGAGGCCGCGGAGTTCGCCCGTCCCCCGCACCCGGGTGCCCCGCGCGCTCGTCTCCACCTCCGCGCCCATCCGGCGCAGTACGTCGACGAAGCCCAGGTCGCCCTGGAGCGCACCCGTGCCGAGACCCGGGACCGTGACCTCGCCGCCTGTCACGGCCGCCGCCGCGAAGAAGTAGCTCGCGGTCGACGCGTCCGGTTCGATGCCGTAGGTGGTGGCCCGGTAGCCCCCTGGCGGGACGACGTAAGTCGCACCCTCCTTGCGGACCTCCACCCCGAACTCCCGCATCATCGCGATCGTGATCTCGACGTACGGCGCGGAGACCAGGTCCGTGACCCTGATGCGCAGGCCCTTCCTGGTCAGGGGGCCCAGCAGGAGCAGCGCGGTCAGGTACTGGGAGGACTGACCGGCGTCCAGGACCACCTCGCCGCCCTCCACACCCGACGCCTCGATGCGCAGGGGGTGGTGGCCCTCCGCCTCCTCGTGGCGCAGGTCGACGCCCAGGTCGCGCAGGGCCCGGGTGAGCGGGAGGAGGGGGCGGCGGCGCATCTGCGGGGACGCGTCGAAGCGGAAGCTGCCGTGGCCCGCCGCCGCGAGGGTGGGGAGGAAGCGGGCGGTCGTCGCGCCGTCCCGGCAGTACACGTCGGCCTCCGCGACCGCCGGGCCCTGCGGGCGGCCGTCGATCTGCCAGGCGTCCGGGGTCCGGCCCACGCGATAGCCGAGCCGGGTCAGGCCCTCGGCGAAACCCTCGGTGTCGTCCGAGCGGAGGGGGCGCCGGAGGGTGGTGACACCGTCGGCGGCGGCCGCCAGGAAGAGGGCGCGGGCGGTGATGGACTTGGAACCGGGGATGTCGACTACGGGCATGCCCTCATGATCGGGCGGCGGTCGGCCGCCCCGCCGGGACGTCCACGGGATGGACGACCACCGTTCGCCCGTACGTCCCCGCGCATGACCACATCCGTCCCGTTGTGCACGGGTTCACCAACTTCCCGGAATCCGCCGGGAGGAGGGAACCCGCGCCCCCTCCCCTCCGTCCAACCGGCATGCTGCCGGATGAGTCTCCGTGGTCCGGCGTCGGCCTCGCTGCTGGCTGCGAACGCTGACAAACCCTCTCCTCCGTACCGCGGCCGGCAGCAAGCCGTCATCGGCGCGCCCCCCTCCAACTGCGCCGATGGCGGCCCCTCCTCCGGTTTACTGTGCGCTCCCTTGACTGGCAGAAACTTCCCGGATATTCGTGAAGTCTTGGAAGTTTCCTTCAGCGGATCCGATGATCCGAAGTGGAACACCTCCGGAAGGAGCGCACGTGCCCTCCAGACGTACCGTCCTCGCCGCGACCATGGGCGTCACCGCGTCCCTCGCGGTCGGCGGCACCGCCCACGCCGACGACAAGAGACTCCGCTCGCTGATCTCCCGCATGACATTGCCGGAGAAGGTCGGCCAGCTGTTCGTGATGCGGGTCTACGGCCACTCCGCCACCGCCCCCGACCAGGCCGACATCGATGCCAACCTGAGCGAGATCGGCGTCCGCACGGCCGCCGAGATGATCGCCAAGTACCACGTCGGCGGCATCATCTACTTCGCCTGGGCCCACAACACCCGCGACCCCCACCAGATCGCCGACCTCTCGAACGGCATCCAGAAGGCCTCCCTCAGCCGGCCGCGCGGGCTGCCCGTCCTGGTCGCCACCGACCAGGAACACGGCATCGTCTGCCGTATCGGCGCCCCCGCGACCCTCTTCCCCGGCGCGATGGCGATCGGCGCCGGCGGCTCCCTGGGCGACGCCCGCACCCTCGGCCGTATCTCCGGCGCCGAGCTGCGGGCGATGGGCGTCAACCAGGACTACTCCCCCGACGCCGACGTGAACGTCAACCCGGCCAACCCGGTCATCGGCGTACGGTCCTTCGGCGCCGACCCGGACGCCGTGGCCGGCCTCGTCGCCGCCGAGGTGAAGGGGTATCAGAGCAGCCATGTGGCCGCTACCGCCAAGCACTTCCCGGGGCACGGCGACACCGCCGTGGACAGCCACTTCGGGTTCCCCGTCATCATGCACAGCCGCGAGGTGTGGGAGGCGCTCGACGCCGTTCCCTTCCGGGCGGCCGTCAAGGCGGGCATCGACTCAATCATGACCGCCCACATCATGGTCCCGGCCCTCGACGACTCCGGCGACCCGGCCACCCTCTCCCACCCGATCCTCACCGGCATCCTGCGCGGCGAACTCGGCTACGACGGCGTCGTGATCACCGACTCGCTCCAGATGGAGGGCGTACGCCAGAAGTACGGCGACGACCGCGTGCCCGTGCTCGCGCTCAAGGCCGGGGTGGACCAACTGCTCAACCCGCCCTCCCTGGACGTCGCCTGGAACGCCGTCCTCAAGGCCGTGCAGGGCGGGGAGTTGACCGAGGCGCGGCTCGACGAGTCGATCCTGCGGGTGCTGCGGCTGAAGGCGCGGCTGGGGCTGTTCGAGGACGCGTACGCCGACCGGGCGGGTGTCGACCGTACGGTCGGGACCGGCGCTCATCTCGCCGCCGCCGCCCGGATCGCCGAGCGGACCACCACCCTGCTGGTCAACTCGGCGGGGCTGCTTCCGCTGTCCCGGCGTACGCACGGGAAGGTTCTGGTGGTCGGCGCCGATCCGGCCTCCCCCTCCGGTACTACGGGGCCACCCACCGGTGTGCTCGCGGCGGCCCTCGGGGAGTTGGGGTTCACGGCGACCGCCCGGTCCACCGGTACCGAGCCCTCCGCCTCCGTCGTCTCCGCGGCCGTGGCCGCCGCGCGTGAGGCGGACGCGGTGGTCGTGGCGACGTACAACGTCACGGCGAGCGGTTCGCAGAAGACGCTCGTCCAGCAACTGGTCGCCACCGGGAAGCCGGTCGTGGCCGTCGCCGTCCGCAACCCCTACGATGTTGCCCAACTGCCCTCGGTGTCCGCCTACTTGGCGTCCTACTCCTGGACCGACGTCGAACTCCGGGCGGCGGCACGGGTGATCGCGGGCCGGGTCCGGCCGCGCGGCAAGCTCCCGGTGGCGGTGCGGCGCGCGGACGATCCGACGCAGGTGCTGTATCCCGTCGGGCACGGACTGTCGTACTAGGGGTACGTTCCACCCCCGCCCAGTTCGGCGAGGACGTCGTCGTGCTCGGGGCGGTCCGCATCGGGGGCGAGATGGTCCACGAGCATCAGCAGCATCTGCACGGCGAGGGCGCCGAGG
>NZ_JBLTJC010000280.1:0-13774 GCF_048158785.1 Streptomyces colwelliae
CTGCAACAGGTCCTCCGCGTCGCACGCGTTCGCGGTCAGCGACCGCGCGGTGCGCAGCAGCACGGGCTGCCTCGGGCATGAAGGCGAAGATCAGGCGCGAACGAGAGCGACTGGCTCGCCTTCGGCGGTGACGGCGTGGGTCCTGGCAGCTTCCTCGTCTCACATCACGGACGATCGCGTCTCAAAATATGACACACCGGTGACATGCCCCGCGATCCGTCCCTACGATCGACCCTATGAAGCGACAGGCGGACCTCACGAAGCGGCGGGCAGTAGACCTGTGCCGCGTCGCCGCCATGCTCTGTCGCACCTTCTGAGCGGAAGCGCAGACTTCCGTCTTCCCCCGTGCCCTTGGTCCTGATCAGGGCACCCGCGCGAGCGCGCACCCCTCTCTCACGCACCGCACCGCCGTAACTGCCCCGGAGGAGAAAAGCATGAGCCGCAGTGACGTCCTGGTCGACGCCGACTGGGTCGAGGCCAACCTCGACAACCCGAGCGTGGCGATCGTCGAGGTCGACGAGGACACGTCCGCGTACGAGAAGAACCACATCAAGAACGCGATCCGGATCGACTGGACGAAGGACCTCCAGGACCCGGTACGCCGTGACTTCGTCGACCAGGAGGGCTTCGAGAAGCTCCTGTCCGGCAAGGGCATCGGCAACGACACGCTGGTGATCCTCTACGGCGGCAACAACAACTGGTTCGCGTCGTACGCCTACTGGTACTTCAAGCTCTACGGCCACGACAACGTCAAGCTGCTCGACGGTGGCCGCAAGAAGTGGGAGCTGGACGCCCGCGAGCTGGTGGAAGAGGTCCCCGCGCGCGCCGAGACCTCCTACAAGGCCAAGCCGCAGAACAAGGCGATCCGCGCCTTCCGCGACGACGTCGTGGCGGCCATCGGTGCGCAGAACCTGGTCGACGTCCGTTCGCCCGACGAGTTCAGCGGCAAGCTGCTCGCGCCGGCGCACCTTCCGCAGGAGCAGTCGCAGCGTCCGGGCCACGTCCCGTCCGCCCGCAACATCCCGTGGTCGAAGAACGCCAACGACGACGGCACCTTCAAGTCGGACGACGAGCTCAAGGAGCTCTACGCCGACGAGCAGGTCGACCTCGCCAAGGACACCATCGCGTACTGCCGTATCGGCGAGCGCTCGGCCCTGACCTGGTTCGTGCTGCACGAGCTGCTCGGTGTCGAGAACGTCAAGAACTACGACGGTTCCTGGACCGAGTACGGCTCCCTGGTCGGCGTTCCGATCGAGCTCGGCGCCAACAAGTAAGCAACCGCACTACCGCTGCGACCTGAAGGAAACCAAGACATGTGTGGAGCGAAGGCCGGCGGCCCCGACGCCTCGACGATCAAGCCCGGTGAGACCACCATCCAGGGCCAGGTGACGCGCAACGGCGAGCCGGTGACGGGTTACGTCCGTCTCCTGGACTCGACCGGCGAGTTCACCGCGGAGGTTCCGACCTCCGCCACGGGCCAGTTCCGCTTCTACGCGGCCGAAGGCACCTGGACCGTCCGCGCCCTCGTTCCGGGCGGCACCGCCGACCGCACGGTGGTCGCCCAGACGGGCGGCCTGGCGGAGGTCGCGATCACGGTCTGACCGACCGGCGCCGAACGCCTCGACCGAAGGGCTGTACCTCCGCGGTACAGCCCTTCGGCATGCGCGGGTACGGGCGGGGCGGCGGGGGTCAGCGGCCCCGGACCACGCTGATCAGCAGTGGCGCCCGCAGCCCGCCCAGCGCGGCACAGTCGGCGACGACCTCTCCCAGCCATCCCACGGCGTCGCACGACCACTCGGCGAGCTCGCCGCGCAGCACCGCGTGGTGTCGGGCCGGACCGTCCCAGAAGGTGTCGTCGAAGGGCGCGGCCGGAATGCCGTCGGGAACGGTCGTGCCATGGAGCGAGGACGACGACCGGTGGACGAAGACATCCTGCTTCAGGCCGGCGAGCCGCTCCGCGACGACGTGAAGTTCCTGGCCCCCGCTGCTGACGGCGACCGTGACCGGGGTCCGCGCACCGGGGTCCCGTTCGCCGAACCACTCGACCGCCATCAGGGACGGCACGCTCGCGTACGCCGGCCGCGACGCCGGATCGATGCCCTGCACGGGCAGCAGCAGCTGTACGGCGGTGAAGTCCGCCCGCCCGGTCCGCGCGACCGCGTCCCCAGCACAGGCCAGGAACGGCCGCACGGGCAGCGGGCGGTCACCGACGACCGGCCCGGCCTCGACCTGGAACCAGGAGATCAGTCCCGTCCCGGAGGCACCGCCGGGGTGCTCCCAGCCGGCGTCGTTCATGCCCCACAGCTGATCGAGCCAGCCCATGGCGAGCGACCGCTGGTGGAACAGCTGGTAGGCGTCGTGCTCGGGATCGTGCCAGGGATACGGGACGAGCTCGCCGTAGAAGGCACCGAACAGGGTTCCAGCACTCTCCACTGGGCCCCTCCTTAGCTGTCGGACTAGCGGACCCGGCAGTTGACGTCGGCCTGGTTCATCGGCTTTTCGGCCGTGTCGATCTCACCGATGACGTCCACATCCACATGGTTGCGCCAGGAGGTCCGCTCGGTGTCGGTGCAGTCGTGCCGGGCCACCGTACGGTTGCTGCTCCCGCCGCCGGGCTTCAGTTCCTTCTTCGGGGAGCACGCCTTCTGGACCCAGCTGTTGTCCGTGTACCACTCGTACAGGCAGTTGAAGACGTTGGCGCGGTTGTTGTCGCAGTTCCCCTTGTCCCACCAGCCGTGACCCGAGGCCGCCAGCCCGGTGCCGGACCGGTGAGGGTTGTCCCGCCCGCTGACGGGCGTGCACCCGAACCGCTGTGCGGCGGCCGTCCGGCCCAGGTCGGCCTCCGGGATGATCCGGCCGTCCATGTCCTTGTAGACGGCGGTCCCGTCGGCGCCGGGTGGTGCGATTCCGGGCACCGGCTCCGCGGACCTGACCGGTGCGGCCGACGCCGACGCCGGAACGCCCCAGACGGCCAGGGACACGAGCGCGGCAACCAGGGCGCTTCGGGAGTACGAGGGCGTCAAGTCGGCCGCCTTTCAGCAGATGATCAGTGGAAGTACTTGAACGTAGAGGGGGCGGCGCTCACTGCGGTCCCGCCGAAAGAGGGAATCGCAGCGCGCTTCGGACGTGCGCCCGCGCCCGCTCGACCCTCTCGCGCGCCCCTGCGCTGGTGGGCCCGCACCTGTGGAGCCGGCTGCGATGCGGGCCTACGCTGGAGAGATGCTGGCACGTCGCCGTCGCGTGTACTTCGTCATGATGGGCATCTGCATCGGGCTCTTCGTCCTGGCCTGGGGAGTCGTGCGGATCTGGTCGGTGCCCGTAGCCGTCGGGATGTGCGTGGTCGCGATGCTGATCCCGCCGGTCGCCGCCATGGTCGCCAACCGGCGCGGCCCCGACGACCGCTGGTGGGACGACCCGTCCGGCGACCCCAAGTCCGACGAGTGGTGGGACGAGCTGGACGGGAAGAAGCGCCGCCAGTAGAGCGGTGCGGCGGAGAGTGGGTAGAGGGCGGGCATGTCACCTACGACCCTGACGACCGTGGTGTTCGACGCGCCTGATGCGCACGAGCTGGCCGACTTCTACTGCCGACTGCTCGGGTACGTGGTGCGGGAGGACGAGCCCGACTGGGTGGTCATCGTGCCGCCCGGGGGAGGCACCGGCCTCTCCTTCCAGACCGAGCCGGAGTACGTCCCGCCGGTGTGGCCCACCCGCAAGCCCGGCGAGCAGCAGATGATGCTGCACCTCGACATCAAGGTCGACGACCTGGAGACCGAGACGGCGAGGGCGGTGACGGAGGGGGCCACGCTCGCCGACGACCAGCCCCAGGACCACGTACGGGTCTTCTTCGACCCGGCGGGACACCCGTTCTGCTTGTGGCGACGGGAGTAGGGGGTGTGGCGGGTGCGGGCGGTCAGGTCGTCGCGATGATCGCCATCAGCAGTCCGCCGATGCACATCGCCGTGAGCGCCCCGGTCCAGAAGGCGTCCTCGCGCAGCGCCCGGGGTGCGCGGAACCGGCGTCGGCGCCGGGCGGGAACGGGTACAGGTGCGGGTGCGGGTGCGGCGGGTGGTGGTGCCGGGGGCTCCTGCTGTCGTACGACGGGCCAGGGCGCCGGCGGCATGAGCGGTGGCGGTACGGCCCAGCCCGGGGGTACCTGGATCAGCTGGTGAGGAAGCGGACGGTTCATACGGGGTGAGCCTCGCTGCGGTGTTTGCGGAGCAGTACGTTCGCGTCGGTCTCGGCGCTGTAGTCCCGCGCGGTGCGTGCCGCCGACCGGACCTCGGCCAGTTCCGCGCACCCCGCGCAACCGGGGGCCGGCTGCGGCGGTACGGCGACCAGGAACGGGGCGTCGGTCCGCGCGCGGTGGTTCGCCGCGCGGACCCCGGCGCGCAGGCGCTCCGCGTCCGTGGCCGGTCGAAGTGACCCGGGGTCGGCCTGCCATTCGCGCCCACCGCCCACCGGACGCAACAGCGCGTAGGGCCCTGCCTTGTCCTGGTACTCGCCGACCGTGTCGGTCGCCGGGTCGTAGAGCAGCGTTCCGGGTTCCATCGGCGCCTCCTCCTCTTCCTCTTTGTGTAACTTCCATACAGAATGCGACAGTTGTAATACTCTGTGCAGTCCTGGGTGTGTTACGAGGATGACCCAGGTCGGAGGCGAACGCAGCGCCAACGGGCTCAACTTCCGCACGGGGCGCGCCAAATTCCACAAATTCCACAGCAACGGGAGGTCGAGATGCCGCAACGGCTGGTGGTCACGGAGATGAGCCATGAGCCCAGGAAGCGGTTTGCCGAGGAGCTGAGGCGGCTCAGGGTCGAACGGGGCCTGAGCTTGCGGGACTTGTCGAAGGCGGTGGGGTGGGACCCGTCGCAGTTCGGCAAGATGGAGAGCGGGAGCACGCTGGGTGGGCCGGAGATCGTGCAGGCGCTGGACCAGTACTACGGGACGGGGTCGCTGCTACTCATCTTGTGGGAGTTGGCAGTTGGTGACCCGACGCAATTCAAGGAGCAGTACCGGCGCTACATGATGCTGGAGGCCGAGGCCCTGGCGTTGTGGCAGTACTCCGTAAGCGCGCCGCCAGGTCTGCTTCAGACGGACGGGTACGCGCGAGAAGCTCTCGCGGCAGGTGGCGCCAAAGGCAAGGATCTGGAGCAACAGGTCGAAGCGCGTGTACGGCGACGGAAGTTGCTGGAGGTCGAGGACGCACCGCCGTTCCGCGCCATCGTCTCCGAAGCCGTGTTGCGCATGGGACTGCGCGACAAGCAGGCGTGGCGTCAGCAGTTGGGGTTCTTGGCTGAAGTCGCGGAGCGCCCGAACGTCATGCTTCACGTCCTGCCGTTCGGCTCCGGAGTGCACGGGCTGACTAACACCGACACCATGTTCCTGAGGCTGCTCGACGGTCGTACCGTGGCTTATACAGAGAACGATGTGCGGGGCGAACTGATCGAAGAAACCGAGCGGGTTGAGCGGCTGCAACGTGCATATGATGCGGTACGCGACCAGGCACTGTCCCCTGCCGAGTCGCGGATGTTCATCCTGCGGATGTTGGAGGAAGTGCCGTGCGAGCCATCGACTTGAGCAACGTGACGTGGCGCAAGAGCAGCTACAGCAACACCGACGGCGGGAACTGCGTCGAGTTCGCCCCCAACCTCCCTGCCGTAGTCCCCGTCCGTGACACCAAGAACCCCACCCACGGCACCCTCGTCTTCGGCGTCGACGCCTGGGCGGAGTTCGTCGGCTCGGTGAAGGCTCAGTAGACCAACGCCTGCGTACCGTCGGCCATAACCTCCTGCACGAACACCTGCGCCCCGGCGATCCGTACCCCCTCGATGACATCCTTCTCGGCGATGTCCCGGCGGGCCGCGCACTGCGTGCACAACGTGACGCGGCCCGCTGCGAGCACCGAGTCGATCAGGTCCGGCAGCGGCGCGGCATGCGGGAGTTCGAACTCGGCGGCGCGGCCCGGCAGCGCGAACCACGCGGACTCCCCGGTGAGCCAGAGCGAGACGTCCACTCCGCTGGCGACGGCGACCGCGGCCACCGTGAACGCCTGTGAGCAGCGTTCGGGGGCGTCGGCCCCTGCCGTCACCTTGATCACGAGCTTCTTAGACATGACCGAATCGTAATCAACTCCCTTACAACTCCTTGCGTTGGCCACGAGTCTCCTGTGCGCGCATATGGAATGCGCACGTCATGTTCCGTGGGGGACGTCTTGGAAGTACCGGAAGAATCCATCGAAGAAGTGCCGGATCCGGAGCCGGAGTTGGGCCCGGAGACAGAGCCGGAGCAGCAGCCGGAGCAGGAGCTGGAGTCGGGGCCCGCGCCCCGCCCGCGCCGCCGGGGCCGTACCACCCTCCTCATCGCCGTCGCCGCCGTGCTCGGTGTCGTAGCCGGCACCTGTACCGGTTTCGTCGTCCAGGCGAACCGCGCACCCGACAAGCTGCCCTCGCTCTCGCAGCCCACGCTCACCCAGGCGAAGGGCCCGGCTCCCGAGCCCCTGTCCGCCGCGCAGGACCGCAAGGTCAAGGTCGACGGCGACCTGCGCAAGCTCCTGCTGAAGAAGCCGAGCGGGGCGAAATCCGCCACCTACTCGCTGGGCAGCGACGGCTGGCTGGACCTGGCCGAGTACTCCGAGATGTTCACGGAGCCGGACGAGGCCTTCGGCTACCAGGTCGACAAGGAGTTCCGGCGCGCGGCCGTCGCCCAGTGGGGCGAGGGCACGCGCGACGTCCGGATCGTCCTGGAGCAGTACCGCCAGGTGGCCGACCTCGGGGCCTCCGACACCGTCACCGACTCCTTCTACTGGGCCGAGCGCAAGTCCCACACCACCAGTTGGGCCATCCCTGGCACGGGCGACGGAATGGCGTACGTCCACGGTGCCTCGGACGACGGCGTGTACAGCGCCGAGGCCCATGCCTGGCGCGGGGACGTCGCCCTGGAGATCTGGGTCTACGACACGAAGCCGATCCCGAAGAAGAAGATCATGGATCTGGCCGAGAGGCAGATGAAGCGGCTGTGACCGAGAACCAGTCCGGAGAGGTCGGGAAGGTCGGAGAGGCGGGAGAGGCGGGAGAGGCGGGAGAGGTCGGCGAGGTGGAGTTCGTGGAGCCGCCCGCGTCCGCGTCCGCGTCCGCGCCAGCACCCGAAGCCCTACCCGCACCCGCAGCCGTACCTGAAGCCATCCCTGAAGCCGAGCCCGAGGCCCCCAAGAAGCCCGTCCGCAAGGGCCGTATCGCCGCGGTCGCCGGCTCCGCCCTGCTCGTCCTCGCTGTCGTCGGCGGGGTCGGATACACCGTCGTGACCGTGAACGGCGCCGACCGGGACGCGGGCGCCCCCGTGTGGAAGTTCCCCAAGGAACCGGCCGAGCACAAGGCCGCGCCGGCGAAGGGACTGCGGGGCGTACTCCAGCCGTACACCGCCAATGGGTACGTCCGTGGTCCGGACATCGCCGAGTTCGGGAACGACGCCGAGCTGACCGGGCGGGAGGCCACGGCTCTGCGCAAGGAGGAGTTCAGCGGCCTGCCCCGCTCCCAACGGCTCCTGCTGGAGAAGCAGGTCGACGGGGAGCAGATCAAGGGCCTGGCCATGCGGAGCTACCTCTATCCCGCCGCCGATGAGATCAGTACGTACACCGTCGAGGTCCAGCTGGTCCAGATGGACGAGAAGGCCGCGCGGAGCCTCACCACGTACGAGAACGAACTCCTGGGCACGGTGACCGTGTTCCGCAAGGGGCCCGCCGTCCCGGGCCACAAGGACGCGAAGTGCTTCCTGCCGAAGTACGAGGCCGGGGAGAAGCTCACCGACATGCTCTGCTTCGCGTCCGCGGGCGACGTCATGGTCACCCTCAACGCGTCCGGGACCAAGTCGATGGACACGAAGGAGATCGCGTCCTTCCTGAGCGATCAGCTCGACCGCATCAAGACGACGGGGGAAGCGGTATGACCGAGCCACGAGAAACAACGCCTCCGACCGCACCTCTGACGAAGACCTCGGCGGAGGCTGCGGTTGCGGCTCCGGCGGAGCCCTCGGTGGAGACCCCGGCGGAGCCCTCGGTGGAGACTCCGGCCGTGTCCCCGGCGGCGATCCTGGCGGAGGCCTCGACGGAGACCCCGGCTGCAACTTCGGCCGCGATCTTGGCGGAGACCTCGGTTGAGACCCTGGCCGCGATCCCGGTCGAGACCTTGGCGGAGACCCCGGCTGCAACCCCGGCGGGGACCTCGGCTGCGACTCCGGCTGCGACTTCGGCCGTGCCCCCGGCGCCGACCTCGGCGGAGACCTTGGCCGCGACCCCGGTGGAGACTCCGGTCGAGACCTCGACGGAGACTCCGGCTGCAATCCCGGTCCCAATCCCGGCGGGGACCTCGGCTGCGACTCCGGCCGTAACTTCGGCCGCGCCCCCGGCCGCGACCTCGGCGGAGAGCCTGGCCGAGACCCCGGTGGAGACCTCTGCGGAGGCTCTGGGCGCGGCCCCGGCGGCGATCCTGGCGGAGACTCCGGCGCCGACCTCGGCGGAGACACCGGCCGAATCCCCGGCCGCGACCTCGGCCGAAACTCCAGCCGCGACCCCGGCCGAATCCCCGGCCGCGACCCCGGCCGTGATCCCGCCCATGCCGGAAGCACCCCCGCTAGTGTCCGCGCCGCAGGTCCCGGTTCCGGTGCGTAAGGACCGGCGGGTGTTGCGGGCCGCTCTGCGCTGGAGCGCGGCTGTCGTGGTGTTTGTGGTGGCCGGGGCGGGAACGGCGTACGGCATCACGCAGATGAAACGGACCGACGTACCCGGACTGGCGACCGCGTCGGACGGGCGGTGGGACTACCCGGAGATCACCAGTCCGCCGCTGCCCTCCGGCAGCCCGGGTCCGTTCGCCGCGGACAACAAGACGAACGCCCACTACGCGGACCTGCGCGCGCTGGTCCTGCCGGCGCCGAAGGGCGCGAAGGCGGACGCGTCGCTGCTCGGCACGGACGGCTGGCTGCCGACGAAGACGTTCCTCGCGCAGTACGCCGACGCGGACGACCGCAAGGAGCTCGGCCAGAAACTGACCGACGACGGCCTCCGCCACATCACATCCCGGGGCTGGACCACGCAGGACGGCACGCACACCCGGATCTACCTGCTCCAGTTCGACACCGCGATCACCGCGGACGAACTGTTCTCGCCGGGTCTCATCTCGTACGACAGCCCGGTCTACGCCCTGACCGGCGCCCCGGCCACCAGCTACAACGACGCGATCAAGACCGAGATCCTCGCCAAGAACGTCAAGGCCTCGGCATACACCGAGGACAAGCCGTACGGCACCGAGGAAGTCCGCCAGGCCTACCTCTCCGCCGGCGACACCCTCGGGCTGGTCGTCCAGTCCCGCAAGGGCGTCGCGAAGGCGGTCCCGTTCGAGCAGACGCTGACGCTCCAGAGCCAGCTGCTCGACTAGCCGTACCTCACCGTGAGCACCGGGCCCCAGCCGCGTAAGCTGGGGCCCGGCCTGTGTACACGCACCGCTCGTACCGCTCGTACCGCTCAAGGAGCACCCGTGGAGATCTTCTTCGAAACCCTGCTGGTCCTGGTCTGCGTCGGCGTCCTCGCCTTCGCCGGACTGAGCGTGAAGAAGCTGTACCAGGGCCAGCGCTGACCCCCACAAAGCCTTAAAGGAACTGCCGATCCCATGATCGAGATCCCGTCCGACCTCCACAAGGACCTGGTCCCCCTCGTCTTCCTGCTCGGCGACTGGGCCGGCGCGGGCGTGCACGACTTCCCGGGCTCCGAGAAGTGCAACTTCGGCCAGGAGGTCTCCTTCAGCCACGACGGCCGCGACTTCCTGGAGTACCGCTCCCACACCTGGGTCCTGGACAACGACGGCAACAAGGTCCGCCCCCTGGAGACCGAGTCCGGCTTCTGGCGCATCGACGCCGACCGCAAGGTCGAGGTCACGATGACCCGTGACGACGGAGTCGTCGAGATCTGGTACGGCGAACTCGCCAAGCAGAAGCCCCAGATCGACCTCGTCACGGACGCCGTCGCCCGCACGGCCGCCTCCGGCCCCTACACCGGCGGCAAGCGCCTCTACGGCTACGTCAAGAGCGACCTCATGTGGGTCGGCGAGAAGCAGACCCCCGAGGTCGAACTCCGCCCCTACATGTCCGCCCACCTGAAGAAGATCGTCACCCCGGACGACGTCGAACGCTGGGCGAAGGCCCTCCCGGACGACATGCCGGACGACGGGATCGCTTTCTTCAAGTAGTCCTAGACTCTGAGGTGTGGTGAGCACCCAAGGCATGGACCCAGGCACTGACTGGAAGACCGATCTGCGGCAGCGCGGCTACCGGCTGACCCCGCAGCGGCAGCTCGTGCTCGAAGCCGTGGACACCCTGGAGCACGCGACCCCCGACGACATCCTCATCGAGGTGAGGAAGACGGCGTCGGGGGTCAACATCTCCACCGTGTACCGGACCCTGGAGCTTCTCGAGGAGCTCGAACTGGTCAGTCACGCGCACCTGGGGCACGGGGCGCCGACGTACCACCTCGCCGACCGGCACCACCACATCCACCTGGTCTGCCGTGACTGCACGAACGTCATCGAGGCCGATGTCGAGGTGGCCGCCGAGTTCCGGGCCAAGCTGCGGGACACGTTCGGCTTCGAGACGGACATGAAGCACTTCGCGATCTTCGGCCGCTGCAAGGACTGCGCGGGCAAGAGCGCGACCGCTAAGACTTCAACTACCGAGTCGTAGGCTTACCCGTATGAAGAGCCCCCTGTTGTCCCTGCCCGGCGCCGTCCCCGCCGAAGGAGTGGACGAAGGCGTCGCCGCCCACTACGGCGATCTGTTCCGTGAGCAGCGCACCCTCGCCGACGGCACCGGTTTCGTGGACCTCTCGCACCGAGGGGTCGTCGCCGTCACCGGTGACGACCGGCTGAGCTGGCTGCACCTCCTGCTCACCCAGCACGTCAGCGACCTCCCCACCGGCGTCGCCACCGAGGCGCTGATCCTCTCCGCGCACGGCCACATCGAGCACGCCCTGTACCTCGTCGACGACGGCACCACGGTGTGGATGCACACCGAACCCGACACCCAGGAGGCGCTGATCGCCTACCTGGAGTCGATGAAGTTCTTCTACCGCGTCGAAGTCACCGACCGCACAGCTGAGTTCGCGGTCGTGTACGTCCCCGCCGGCTCCATCGCCGAGGTCCCGGCCGGCGCCGTCGTACGCGAGACGCCGTACGGCCGCGATCTCTTCCTCCCGCGCGAGGACCTGGAGTCGTACGCCGAGAAGTCCGGCCCGGCGGCCGGGATCCTCGCCTACGAGGCGCTGCGCGTCGAGCACCACCGCCCCCGCCTCGGCTTCGAGACCGACCACCGCACCATCCCGCACGAGCTGGGCTGGATCGGTACGGCGGTGCACCTCCAGAAGGGCTGCTACCGCGGCCAGGAGACCGTCGCCCGCGTGCAGAACCTCGGCAAGCCCCCGCGCCGTCTCGTCTTCCTCCACCTCGACGGCAGCGAGGTCCATCTCCCGGGCCACGGCACGGAGTTGCGGCTCGCGGAGGAGGGCGCGGAGGGCCGGAAGATCGGTTTCATCACGACGTCCGTACGCCATCACGAGCTCGGCCCGATCGCCCTCGCGCTGGTGAAGCGGAACGTGCCGTTGGACGCGCCCCTGCTGGCCGACACGACGGCGGCGGCCCAGGAAGTCGTCGTAGAGCCCTAGTCGTTGGGCCTCAGAGGTCGACCACCACGGTGAACGGGCCGTCGTTCGTGAGGGAGACGCGCATCTGGGCGCCGAAGCGGCCCGTCGCCACCGTGGCGCCCAGGGAACGGAGTTGGGCCACCACCTCGTCGACCAGCGGCTCCGCGATGTCGCCGGGAGCGGCCGCGTTCCAGGTGGGCCGGCGGCCCTTGCGGGCATCGCCGTAGAGCGTGAACTGGCTGATGACGAGGAGCGGGGCGTCGATGTCGCTGCACGACCTCTCGTCGTGCAGCATGCGGATCGACCAGAGTTTGCGGGCCAGTTGGGCCGCCTTCTCCTTGGTGTCCTCGTGGGTGACGCCGACGAGGACGCAGAGTCCCTCGCCGTCGATCGCCCCGACCGTCTCGCCGTCGACGACGACACTCGCGCTGTCCACCCGCTGCACCACTGCTCGCATGGGTTCCATGATGCCGTGCGGGCGGGAAGGGCTCCGAGGCGGCCGTAGGAGGGCCTATTTTTGATCCTTAACCCCCCATCTGGGGCCGTTCGGGGGCACTCGGTCACATAGCGGCCAGTTGGGGTGGCACGATGCTGTCCACACGCCGGTCGAGGGGACGGGTAGAGGCACATGAGCACACCGAGTACCGGGCAGCCCCCTGGGGCTGTCTCGCTGATCCGCGCGGCAGGACCGGCCACGCGCCGCCCGCCCGCGCAGCGCGTCGACAGCCCGCTGCTGGCCGCCGAACCGCCCGCACCCGACCTGACCGCGCCACGGCTCCCGGAGCTGCGCGCGCTGCGCCGCGACGCCCAGCGCGACGAGGCCGACCTGAGTTACGTACGACGGCTCCTCCAGGGCCGGATCGACATCCTGCGCGCCGAACTGGCCCGGCGCTCCCCGGCGGGCGCGGCCTCCGTCGTCGACCGGCTGTCGGAGATCCTGACCGACGCACCCGCCCGGCACCGCTCGTCGGCCCGGCACGTCACGCTGGGCACCCCGCACAGCGAGGAGTACCGGCTGCTGGCCGCCGAGATGCTCGCCGAGGTCGAACTCTCGGACCTGGAGGCCCGCACCGACCTGGAACTGACCACCGCGATGGGCCGCCTCGTACGGTACGAACAGCAGGTGTCCCGGCGCCGTCAGCTCCTCCAGCACACGGCCGACGGCTGTAGCGCGGAGATCGCCCGCCGGTACCGTGAGGGAGAGGCGCAGGTGGACGACCTGCTGATGTGAGGGGCCCGGTGTGACGACTGAGGATGCGAGTTTTGCGCGGTTTACGGGGGTTTCTGATGCACCCCCTCCGGTGCTCGCGGAGGTCGTCCGCTCCGGCTTCGTGGAGAGTCGCCACCGGGGCAGCCTGGTGGTCCTGGCGGCGGACGGTTCGGTCGAACTGGCGCTGGGTGACGTGACGACCCC
The DNA here is from genome assembly GCF_048158785.1 of Streptomyces colwelliae. Taxonomy (NCBI): domain Bacteria; kingdom Bacillati; phylum Actinomycetota; class Actinomycetes; order Kitasatosporales; family Streptomycetaceae; genus Streptomyces; species Streptomyces colwelliae. Next base: position 13,089 of record NZ_JBLTJC010000280.1, read on the forward strand.
CGTCTTCCCCCGCTCCTCCAACAAGCCGATGCAGGCGGCGGGCGTCCTGCGCGCGGGCCTCGACCTGACCGGCGAACGCCTCGCGATCGCCGCCGCGAGCCACTCCGGCGAACTCTTCCACCGAGATCTCGTACGCCGCCTGCTCACCGAACACGGCCTGGACGCGGGCCAGTTGCAGTGCCCACCGGACCTCCCCCTCGACCCCGTCGAGCAGGAGACGTACCTGGCCTCGGGCGCCGTACGCGACCGCGTCGCCATGAACTGCTCGGGCAAACACACGGCCATGCTGGCGGCGAGCGCGCTGCGGGGCTGGCCCCTTGAGTCGTACCTCGACCCGGAGCATCCGTTGCAAAAAGTTATCCACAGGGTTGTGGAAGAAGCGTCGGGCGAGCGGGTAGCGGCCGTAGGCACGGACGGCTGCGGCGCCCCGCTGATGGCGATCAGCCTGACGGGCCTGGCCCGCGCCTTTCGCTCCTTCGTCCTGGCGGAGCCCGGTTCCGCGGAACGCCGAGTCGCCGACGCGATGCGCGCCCACCCCGAGTACGTCGCGGGCACCCGCCGCCCCGACACGTTGCTGATGCGCGCGGTACCGGGCCTGCTGTCGAAGATGGGCGCGGAGGCGGTACAGGCGGTGGCCCTACCGGACGGCCGGGCGTTGGCGTTCAAGGTGGAGGACGGGGCGGGGC
>NZ_JBLTJC010000281.1:0-13643 GCF_048158785.1 Streptomyces colwelliae
GCCCCCAACTCACCGCCCTCCTACGCCACATCAAGACCACCACCCCCCGTACCGTCACCCCGTGACAGAACCGGAAACCGAGACCGAGACCCAGACCCTTCTCGCCGCCTACGACGAACAACTGCGCGCCACCCCTCCCATTCCGCCGGCAGGCGTGACGTACGAGAAGGACGGGCCGCTGTTGCGGACGGTCGGGCAGATTCGGGGGTTCGTGAGCGGGGCGCGTGACCTCGGGGTGTACGGGGCCGAGCTCGACGCGCTGATCGTCCGGCAGCAGGACTTCTTCGCGGCGCGCGGGGAGACCATGGAGTGGCGGACCCGCGCCCATGACATCCCGGCCGACGTCCCGGACCGGCTGCGCGCGGCGGGGTTCGTGGCCGAGGAACCGGCGACCGTGCTGATCGGGCGGGCCGCGGAACTGGCCGTAGGGGAGCCCGTGCTGCCGGAGGGGGTCACGGTTCGCCGGGTCAGCGCCGAGTCGGATCTGCGGCGGCTCGGGGCCCTCCAGTCGGCCGTCTGGGGCGGGGACCTGGACTGGCTGGCCACCGATCTGCTCGGCCGGATCGCCGCCGCTCCGGACGAGATGGCCGTCTATCTCGTCGAGGCGGAGGGCGAGGTGGTCTGCACGGCCTGGCTCGCCTTCCGGCCGGGGACGGAGTTCGCCAGCTTGCTGGGCGGCTCGACACTCGCCGCGTGGCGCGGCAAGGGCATCTACCGCGCCCTCGTCACCATTCGGGCCGCCGTCGCCGCCGCTCGCGGAGTGCCGTATCTCCACGTGGACGCCTCGGACGACAGCGCACCCATCCTGCGCCGCCTGGGCTTCCGCGCGGTCACGACGACCACGCGGTACGTGTGGTCACCGGACCGAGCAGATCAACCGGGCCAACCGGATCAGGCGGATCAGGCGGATCAGGCGGATCAGGCGGATCAGGCGAGCGTGCGGCCCAAGTAGGCCAGCAGTTGCCCGTGCGGGGCCGCGCCCGGCGGAGGCTGGACCTCGGGGCCGAAGACACCCGGCACGCGGTACGCGTCGAAGCCGCCCAGGCCGTGCATGACCGACAGGAGTTCCTCGCACAACTCCTCGTCCACCGACGCCTGTTGGCCCGTCGCCACCGCCAGGTCCACGCCGTGGACGCAGACCTCCGTGAAGTGGATCAGCGCGGCCATCGGGCCCGGCAGCGCGCCGAGCGAGATGTGGACGGTGGTGTCGAGGGCGCCGGGGCGGTTCCAGGCCGTGCGATCCGCCTCCGCCGCCTCGGTGTACGCGGCTTTCGGGTCGGTGCCCAACCAGTCGGACTCGTGGTCGGCGCCCGGGGCGGTGCCGTTCAGCTCGGCGGTGAAGATGCGCATGCCGCCCACCGTGTGATTGAGGACGGCTCGGGCGTCCCACTCCGCGCACGGGGTGATGTTCGCCCACTGACCCTCGGCAACTCCCGTCACCACTACGCCAGTTGCCTCGATCGCCCGCTCTATCCGCCGTACCGTATTCGTATTCGTATCCGTCACCCGGACCTCCCCCGTCCAAGACCGCGATCAGCTCGCCACGCCATCGCTACACCCCCGCAACGGCATTCACAGCCAACTACAGCAAAATGCAAGCGGATTCACAGCCAACGGGCTGTGCGTACGGGGACATGGGGGATGCGATGGGCGACGACGTGGGTGAGGGGCAGGAGCGGCGCGGGCCCGGCAGGCGGGCCGTCGTGGCCGGAGCCGCCGTGGTCGCGACGGCGGCGGCGATCCCGGTGACCGTCCTCGCCGTGAAGGGCGACAAGAAGTCCCCGGCAGGCGAACCTGCCGCACCCGTACGGAACTTGACCTCACCGTCGCCGTCCCCGCACACCCGCGCCCGCGGCGACGACCGTCCCAACATCCTCGTCGTCGTCACCGACGACCAGCCCAAGGACACCGACTGGGCGATCCCGGGGACCGTCGACTGGCTCGGCGGCCACGGGGTCACCTTCGAGCGGGCGCACGCCAACACCCCGCTGTGCGCGCCCTCCCGCGCCTCGATCATGTCGGGCCGGTACGCGCACAACCACGGCGTCCTGGACACCCGCCACCCCTACCACCTGGACCAACACACCACGGTCCAGCGGCAGTTGCACGACTCCGGTTACCGCACAGGCCTGTTCGGCAAGTACCTCAACTACTGGCACACCGGCGACAACCCGCCCCACTTCGACGAGTGGCTGCTCCAGGAACCGGTGGCGTACTACAACGGCCACTACAACGACGGCGGGACCGTCCGGAACATCCCCGGCTACAACACCACCGTCATCAAGGACCGCGCCCTCGCCTTCATCGACGGGTCACGGACCGACCGGCGGCCGTGGTTCGCCTACGTCGCCACGCGCAGCGCCCACGAGTTCAACATCCCGGAGAAGAAGTACGCCGACACGCGGGTGCCGGAGTGGGCCGGGCGGCCGTCCGTCTTCGAGAGCGACAAGGACGACAAACCCGCGTTCCTCCGCAAGGCGAAGCACGGTCTGGCCGCCGGACAGGCCCTGCGCGCCCGCCAGTTGAGGACCCTGCTGTCTGTGGACGACGCGATGCGCGACTTCCGCGACAAGCTGCGGGCGCTCGGCCAGCTGGAGAACACGCTCGTGCTGTACACCAGCGATCACGGGCTGTGCTGGGGCGACCACGGCTGGCTGCGCAAGTCGGTGCCGTACCGGCCGAGTCTGGAGGTGCCGTTCCATCTGTCCTGGCCGGCCCGGGGTCTCGACCGGGGCACCTCGGACGACCGTCTCGCCGGTCACGTCGACATCGCGCCCACCCTCCTCGACGCGGCCGGCGTCACCCCGGACACCCCGCACGACGGGCACTCGCTCCTCGGCACCGGCGACCGGGACCATCTGCTCGCCGAGTGGTGGTGGAACCGGCAGGACAAGGAACCGATCCACACCTGGGCGACGTACATCGGCAAGTCCGAGCAGTACACGGAGTACTACCGCACCCGCCTCGACAAGAACGGCCTGGCGACGAACGGCGACGGCAAGGTGCTCTTCCGCGAGTACTACGACCTGCGCGCCGACCCCTACCAGCTCACCAACAAGCTGCACGAGGCAACCGCCGGGCAGGAAGCCCGACTTGGCATCCCGGCGCTGGCGAAGAAGCTGAACGCGGCCAGGCAGGCGGGGAGTTAGACCCGGGCGGCCTCGACCCGAGCCGTACCGACCCGGGCCCGGGTCACCCTCACGGCCCGCTGCCGGCGCCGTATCAGCGGCCAGGTCGCGATGCCTATCGCGAGCGAGATCAGGTGGCCCCAGTTCGTCATGGGGTCGGTGTACGCGATCAGGGCCGCGACCAGCGACCAGCCGAACAGGCCGATCAGCGGCAGCCCGAGCCACGGCCTGAGCAGACCGCCCAGCGCTCCTATGCTCGTGGCGACGCCGAAGCTGATGCCGTAGTCGAGGCGGTGGAGCGAGCTGTCGGGGAGGTGACCCGCCAACACCGCGATTCCCACGGTCCCTTCGGTCGCGAGCGTGGCCAGGATGTGCCCGGACAGGAACACCCCGGCGGCCCGCACCCCGCCGATCCGCCGCTCCAGCGCGGTCAGCACGAGCAGGAAGAGGACCGCGTACGGCGACACCATCCCGCCCACGATCCACAGCGCGCTGGCGATCAGCACGAGGAACGGGTCGCGGAGCAGGTGGGCGACATCGGTGCTGGAGGCCTGGTGGAGTTGGTTCACGAGCGCGGGATCGGCGTACTGCGCGACGAGCGAGGTGACGACGAGCAGCACGCCGTAACAGAAGGTGAACGGCGTCCCGGTGGGCGTGGGCAGCAGCCGCCAGGGGTGGAGGCTGCGCAGCGCGGCCAGGGCTCGCGGTTCCGCGGGAACGGCCGGGGTCGACGCGGAGACGGACACCGCCGCCGGACGGGGACCCGAAAGGCCCAACTCCCTGCCCGCGTCCAGCGCTTCCCGCTGTCTCGGCATCGCGTCCAACAGCCCGGAATCCAGGGGCGAGGCCGACCCGGGTTCCTCGGCTAGAGGCCCGCCCGAAGGCGCGGCGGTGGCCTGGGTGTCGGCCGTCGCGATCCGTTCCACGGTGAGGCGCTCCTTCCGTTTCACCCCACCCTTCGCCGTCCCACCTGCCGCTGTCTATGACCGACGCCACGCGAGAGCCGATTCACAGCAACCCGAAAGCCTTCTTACGCGTCCGCGGGTACCGTGCGGTGATGACCACCGCGTACGACACCCCCGTTGTCCTGGACCGTCGCGAGGGCCCCTTCGGCGAGGTAGTGCTGCGCCGGCACGGGGAGTTGCTCCAGATCATCGCCAACGGGTGCTTCCTGATGGACACCTCGGACGGCCGCTCGGAGCGGCTGCTGGTCGACGCCGCGTACGACGCCCTCGACGGGCGCCCGGAACCTGCCGTGTTGATCGGCGGACTCGGCGTCGGCTTCTCCCTCGCGCACGCCGCCGCCGACTCGCGATGGGGCCGGATCACAGTTGTCGAACGGGAGCCCGCGATCGTCGAATGGCACCGTTCAGGGCCGCTGTCGGCGCTCTCCGCGGCCGCTCTCGCCGACCCGCGGACCGACATTGTGAAAATGGACCTAGTCGCATTCGTCAATGAGACTTGCGCCACTTTCGACGCGCTCTGCCTCGACATCGACAACGGCCCCGGCTGGACCGTCACCGAGGGCAACGACAGCCTGTACTCACCGGCCGGACTGGCAAGCTGCGCAAGGGTGTTGAGACCAGGCGGGGTACTCGCCGTATGGTCGGCGCAGCCCTCTCCGGAATTTGAACGAACCTTACGGAATGCCGGGTTCAAACAGGTGCGTACCGAAGAGATCCCCGTTGCCCGAGGAGTTCCCGACGTCGTGCACCTCGCTGTACGACCTGGATAGCAAAGGCGACGTCACTCCCCGTACTCTGCTTCCCTGACGCAGATCATTCAAGCGTCAAGCGCAGTCATGGGATCACCCCACTGGTTCCGGAAAGCACACTTCAGGGGCGGGCGATGGAGCAGACACACACCTCCCACAACGGTACGGCCACGGCCACGCCGGGCGCACAGCGCCGGGTGCTCGTGGTCGAGGACGACCCGACGATCGTCGACGCCATCGCGGCCCGTCTGCGTGCCGAGGGATTTCTCGTACAGACCGCGGGCGACGGGCCGTCGGCCGTCGACACCGCCGAGGCCTGGCAGCCCGATCTGCTGATCCTCGACATCATGCTGCCCGGCTTCGACGGGCTGGAGGTCTGCCGCCGTGTGCAGGCCGCCCGCCCGGTGCCGGTGCTGATGCTCACGGCGCGCGACGACGAGACCGACATGCTGGTCGGACTCGGGGTCGGCGCCGACGACTACATGACCAAGCCGTTCTCGATGCGGGAGCTGGCGGCGCGGGTGCACGTCCTGCTGCGCCGTGTGGAGCGTGCCGTGGTGGCCGCGTCCACCCCGCGCTCGGGCATCCTGCGGCTCGGCGAGCTGGAGATCGACCACGCGCAGCGCCGGGTACGGGTGCGCAGCGAGGACGTGCATCTCACGCCCACCGAGTTCGACCTGCTGGTGTGCCTGGCGAACACCCCGCGTGCCGTGCTCTCGCGCGAGCAGCTGCTCGCCGAGGTGTGGGACTGGGCGGACGCCTCCGGCACGCGTACCGTCGACAGCCACATCAAGGCACTGCGCCGGAAGATCGGCGCCGAGCGGATCCGCACGGTGCACGGCGTGGGCTACGCACTGGAGACACCGACGCCATGAGCGAAGGGCCGACGTCACGGAGGAGCCCCGGGGAGCCCTGGGGCGGCGTACGCCCGTTCTCGATCAAGACCAAGCTGGGCGCGCTGGTGGTCATCGCGGTGCTCATCACCACCGGGCTGATGATGATCGCCATGCGCACGGCGACGGAACTGCGCTTCATCACGGTCTTCTCGATGATCGCCACACTGCTGATAACGCAGTTCGTGGCCCATTCGCTCACCGCGCCGCTGGACGAGATGAACACGGTGGCCCGGTCCATCTCGCGCGGTGACTACACGCGCCGGGTGCGCGAGAACCGCCGTGACGAACTGGGCGACCTGGCCGCGACGATCAACGTCATGGCCGACGAGCTGGAGGCCCAGGAGCGCCAGCGCAAGGAACTCGTCGCGAACGTCTCGCACGAGCTGCGCACCCCCATCGCGGGCCTGCGCGCCGTACTGGAGAACGTCGTCGACGGCGTTTCGGCCGCCGATCCGGAGACCATGCGGACGGCGCTGAAGCAGACGGAGCGCCTCGGCCGGCTGGTCGAGACGCTGCTCGACCTCTCCCGCCTGGACAACGGCGTCGTACCGCTGAAGACCCGCCGCTTCGAGGTGTGGCCGTATCTCTCGGGCGTGCTCAAGGAGGCCAACATGGTCGCCTCCGCGCGCGCGGGCATCGCGTCGGGCTCGGGGAGTCACACGCGCACGGACGTCCATCTGCACCTGGACGTGTCCCCGCCGGAGCTGACCGCGCTCGCGGACCCGGAGCGCATCCACCAGGTCGTCGCCAACCTGATCGACAACGCGGTCAAGCACAGCCCCGCGCACGGCCGGGTGACGGTCAAGGCTCGGCGCGGGTCGCTGCCCCAGTCGCTGGAGCTGGAGGTCCTGGACGAGGGACCCGGCATCCCGAAGTCGCAGTGGGCGCACATCTTCGAGCGGTTCAACCGGGGAGCGGTCAGCTCGCCGCACGGACCGGGCAGCGACGGCGGTACGGGCCTCGGCCTGGCGATCGCCCGCTGGGCGGTGGATCTGCACGGCGGCCGGATCGGTGTGGCCGAATCCGACCGTGGGTGCAGGATTATCGTCACCCTCCCGGGACTGTCTTCCGTGCCAAGTTGACGTAAAGTTCGAACCGGAGTCCCAAGATCCACGACGGTCCGCGCTGACGGACACGTGTGATCAGGCACAGGCCCGCGCCATCGGCGCGTCCGGCCCGCATCGACGCGCCCCTTCCGTAGCGGAACCACGCTTGTTTCCCGCCATTCCAGCGCTCGAAACACACTTTCCGGTGTGACTTACACGACGATGGACCGGCCCGACCTGACCTTGGCGGTCATGGGGGCGTAGCCTTAATTCCCGCTGTCCATCACCTTGTGAAGCGGAAGAGGGCGGTTGCCGCCGTGTCGTCACAGTCCCCCAGTAACTCGACCATCTCGACCGAGTCCGACCAAGCCGCGGGTAAGAATCCCGCGGCGGCGTTCGGGCCCAACGAGTGGCTCGTCGACGAGATCTATCAGCAGTACCTCCAGGATCCGAACTCGGTAGACCGAGCCTGGTGGGACTTCTTCGCCGACTACAAGCCGGGCGCGGCTGCCGCCCCGACCTCGACTTCGGCGGGTTCTGCGGCCGCGGGGGCCGTAGGAACCACCCCGGCCCAGGCGGCACCCGCCGCCCCGGCTCCGGCTCCGGCCGCTCCCGCCACGCCCGCGCCCGCCGCTCCGGCGGTCCCCGCGCCGGCGCCCGCAGCCGCCGCTCCGGCGCCGGTGAAGGCCGTAGCCCCGGCTCCCGCGCCTGCGAAGGCGGCGGCCCCGGCCGCTCAGCCGAAGAAGGCGGAGCCCGCGACCGAGGCCGCAGGTGGCCCGGAGTTCATCACGCTGCGCGGTCCCGCCGCCGCGGTCGCGAAGAACATGAACGCTTCGGTCGAGGTGCCCACCGCCACGTCGGTGCGCGCGGTCCCGGTCAAGCTGCTCTTCGACAACCGCATCGTCATCAACAACCACCTGAAGCGTGCCCGGGGCGGGAAGATCTCCTTCACCCACCTCATCGGCTACGCGATGGTGCAGGCCATCAAGGCCATGCCGTCGATGAACTACTCGTTCGTCGAGAAGGACGGCAAGCCGACCCTGGTCAAGCCGGAGCACGTCAACTTCGGTCTCGCCATCGACCTGGTGAAGCCCAACGGCGACCGCCAGCTCGTCGTCGCCGGCATCAAGAAGGCCGAGACGCTGAACTTCTTCGAGTTCTGGCAGGCCTACGAGGACATCGTCCGCCGCGCCCGCGACGGCAAGCTGACGATGGATGACTTCACGGGCGTCACCGTGTCGTTGACCAACCCCGGCGGCCTCGGCACCGTCCACTCGGTCCCCCGCCTGATGCCCGGTCAGTCGGTCATCATGGGCGTCGGCTCGATGGACTACCCCGCCGAGTTCCAGGGCACGAGCCAGGACACCCTCAACAAGCTCGGCATCTCGAAGGTCATGACGCTCACGTCGACCTACGACCACCGGGTCATCCAGGGCGCCGCCTCCGGCGAGTTCCTGCGGATCGTCGCGAACCTCCTGCTCGGCGAGAGCGGCTTCTACGACGAGATCTTCGAGGCGCTGCGCATCCCGTACGAGCCGGTCCGCTGGCTCAAGGACATCGACGCGTCGCACGACAACGACGTGACGAAGGCCGCCCGCGTCTTCGAGCTGATCCACTCCTACCGAGTGCGCGGCCACGTCATGGCCGACACCGACCCGCTGGAGTACCGCCAGCGCAAGCACCCCGACCTGGACATCACCGAGCACGGCCTCACCCTGTGGGACCTGGAGCGGGAGTTCGCGGTCGGCGGCTTCGCCGGCAAGTCCCTGATGAAGCTGCGCGACATCCTCGGCGTGCTGCGCGACTCTTACTGCCGCACCACCGGCATCGAGTTCATGCACATCCAGGACCCGAAGCAGCGCAAGTGGATCCAGGACCGCATCGAGCGCTCGCACTCCAAGCCGGAGCGCGAGGAGCAACTGCGCATCCTGCGCCGCCTGAACGCGGCGGAGGCCTTCGAGACCTTCCTCCAGACGAAGTACGTCGGCCAGAAGCGCTTCTCGCTGGAGGGCGGCGAGTCCGTCATCCCCCTCCTCGACGCGGTCATCGACAGCGCGGCCGAGTCGCGCCTCGACGAGGTCGTCATCGGCATGGCCCACCGCGGCCGCCTCAACGTTCTCGCGAACATCGTCGGCAAGTCGTACGCCCAGATCTTCCGCGAGTTCGAGGGCAACCTCGACCCGAAGTCGATGCACGGCTCCGGCGACGTGAAGTACCACCTGGGCGCCAAGGGCACGTTCACCGGCCTGGACGGCGAGCAGATCAAGGTCACCCTCGCGGCGAACCCGTCCCACCTGGAGACGGTCGACCCGATCATCGAGGGCATCGTCCGCGCCCGCCAGGACATCATCAACAAGGGCGGCACGGACTTCACGGTCCTCCCGCTCGCCCTACACGGTGACGCGGCCTTCGCGGGCCAGGGCGTGGTGGCCGAGACGCTCAACATGTCGCAGCTGCGCGGCTACCGCACCGGCGGCACGATCCACATCGTCATCAACAACCAGGTCGGCTTCACGGCCGCCCCGGAGTCGTCGCGGTCGTCGATGTACGCGACGGACGTGGCGAGGATGATCGAGGCCCCGATCTTCCACGTGAACGGCGACGATCCGGAGGCCGTGGTCCGCGTGGCCCGCCTGGCCTTCGAGTTCCGTCAGGCGTTCAACAAGGACGTGGTGATCGACCTCATCTGCTACCGCCGCCGCGGTCACAACGAGTCGGACAACCCGGCCTTCACCCAGCCCCTGATGTACGACCTGATCGACAAGAAGCGCTCGGTGCGCAAGCTCTACACCGAGTCGCTGATCGGTCGTGGCGACATCACCCTGGAAGAGGCCGAACAAGCCCTCCAGGACTACCAGGGCCAGCTGGAGAAGGTCTTCACGGAGGTCCGCGAGGCGACGGCCCAGCCGGGTACGGCGCCGATGTCGGACCCGCAGGCGGAGTTCCCGGTCGCGGTCTCGACGGCGATCTCCTCGGAGGTCGTGAAGCGGATCGCCGAGTCCCAGGTCAACATCCCGGACACCTTCCACGTCCACCCGCGCCTGCTGCCCCAGTTGCAGCGCCGGGCGACGATGGTCGAGGACGGGACGATCGACTGGGGCATGGGCGAGACGCTCGCGATCGGCTCCCTCCTCCTGGAGGGCACCCCGGTCCGCCTCTCCGGCCAGGACTCCCGCCGAGGCACGTTCGGCCAGCGTCACGCGGTCCTCATCGACCGTCAGACGGGCGAGGACTACACCCCGCTCCAGTACCTCTCCGAGGAGCAGGCGCGCTACAACGTCTACGACTCGCTCCTCTCCGAGTACGCGGTCATGGGCTTCGAGTACGGCTACTCGCTGGCCCGCCCCGACGCGCTCGTGATGTGGGAGGCGCAGTTCGGCGACTTCGTCAACGGCGCGCAGAGCGTGGTCGACGAGTACATCTCGGCGGCGGAGCAGAAGTGGGGCCAGACGTCCGGCGTCACGCTCCTGCTCCCCCACGGCTACGAGGGCCAGGGCCCGGACCACTCCTCGGCTCGCGTGGAGCGCTTCCTCCAGCTCTGCGCGCAGAACAACATGACGGTCGCGATGCCGACGCTTCCCTCGAACTACTTCCACCTCCTGCGGTGGCAGGTGCACAACCCGCACCACAAGCCGCTGGTGGTCTTCACCCCGAAGTCGATGCTGCGCCTCAAGGCCGCCGCGTCGAAGACGGAGGAGTTCACGACGGGCCAGTTCCGCCCGGTCATCGGCGACGCGTCGGTGACGGACCCGGCGGCCGTCCGCAAGGTCGTCTTCGTCACGGGCAAGCTGTACTACGACCTGGACGCCGAGCGGATCAAGCGCGGCTCCACGGACACGGCGATCATCCGCCTCGAGCGGCTGTACCCGCTGCCCGGTGCCGAGGTCCAGGCCGAGATCGCCAAGTACCCGAACGCCGAGAAGTACCTCTGGGCCCAGGAGGAGCCGGCCAACCAGGGCGCCTGGCCGTTCATCGCCCTGAACCTGATCGACCACCTGGACCTGGCGGTCGGCGCGGACGTACCCCACGGCGAGCGCCTGCGGCGGATCTCCCGCCCGCACGGCTCGTCCCCGGCGGTGGGGTCGGCCAAGCGGCATCAGGCTGAGCAGGAGCAATTGGTTCGGGAGGTGTTCGAGGCGTGAGCCTCTGACATCGCCGACACCGCTTACCCAAAGGACCGGCCCCACCACCTTGTTGAGGTGGTGGGGCCGGCTTCTTGCTTCAGGGGGCCTCCAACGGCCGCGGCGGGGGCACCAGTTCCGGCGGGTCGTAGAAGAGGGTGATCCAGCGGGACCAGGACGTCGGTTCCTCCGCGAAGGCACGGACACGGATGTCTCGTACGCGTTCCAGCAGTTGACCGACCCAACCGACCTCTTCCAGCAGGGCGCCCACTTGTTCATGGAATTCGCGGCAGTCCGCATCGTCGTGCTGGCGGCTCCACAACATGACGGGGTAGCCGAGGCGGATCGCGGCGTCGGCGAAGGGAGACATCTCCTGGGCACCGTGCCAGCAGAAGTACGGGACGGTCATCGCGGGAGCGTTCGTCAGGCGCGCGTACAAGTCCGCCTCGTCCCGGATGCCGGCGAGCGAAAGCCCCTGGAGCGTGCCGTGACTGACACCGGCCCACCTCGCTCGGTGCTCCGGCAGCACCTGGCCACGCTCAAGGCTGCGGACCGCGACAGCACGGTCCAGTGCGAAGGGCACGTCGTCCGAGGAACTCCACCAGTTCTCGACCGGCGTGTTCAGAAGGGTCCTGGGGAGGGACCAGAAGAGCGGCGCCGAACCCTCAAGTCCGTCCGCCTGCCGGAACGCCCGGTTCAGGGGTTCCGCCAGGAACGCTTGAACACTCTCGGCAGGTACGCCCGCCTGCTCCGACAGCGGCATCCACTCGCCACCCGCCCTCACCATCACCCGCAGTTCGAAACGATGGGGGTCCCAGGCAGGGTTGACGACCTCGACGAGGACGGCCGAAGCCAATTCGCTCCTCTCCAGCACGGCCGTGATGTCCTGTGAACGCGTCGACTGGTCCTCCAGCAGCGTCTCCTTCGCCCGCTCCACCCAGGACCGCAGCCTCGCCAGGGGCTGCGCGGGCCCGGGCAACTCGGCCCAGACCCGCGCGGCGTACAGCGCCACCGCCCCGAGACCGCGCTCCTGGTGGTGCGCGATCCCCACTCCTTCCCGCCAGCTGTGCGGAGCGTACGGGCTCAGCCGGGCGGCGATCTTCCGCCGATCCGTCAGTTCCAGCACCTGCTCGGGGCCGGTGGGCGGCGGCAACTCCGCAAGGATCGCGTAGAGTTCGGCCCGCCATTCGGGGGTGAAATCCCGTTGCTGCCAGGTGTCGCGGAGCAGTTCGTCCTGTATGTCGATCCAGCTGGTCACGTGCGTATCGCCGTAGCGGCGCCAGTGATGGCGATCGTGCGCGGTGATGACCTCGTGCCACATGGGGGCATCTCCGATGGTCGCCACGGGAACGGAGAGTGCACCACCCCTGCCCTCGGGGCGGAGCCCTACCACGCCGATGACAGCGCCCTGGCGTGGATCGAAGACCGCGCCACCCTCGCTGAGCGCGGTCAGCGAGGCGCCCCCCAGGCGCAGGCTGCTCCCCTCCAGGCCCACGAGCTCACTGACGGTGGACGAGCCCTCCTGCCTGACCGGGCCGGCGGCCTGCACGAGAACCTCACCGGGTGAGGGGAACGGCTGGTCGGAGAGCCACACGCAGTGCTCTTCGAGTGCGTCCGGTACCCGGAGCAGTTCCAAGTCGCCCGAGCGGTGCACCCGTTCGATCCGCAACCGGCGTCCGTCGTACGTAGCGACGCCCGCGCCCGGCTCCGCCCCCCAGTCCGTCCCGGTCGACGTCAGAGCCCAGCCCGGAGCGACGAAGAACCCGCTCACGCCGGGCCTTCCGTCCCACTTCTCGACCCGGACCAAGGCCTTTCGCAGGAGTTCTTCGCCCACGGGCCGCGCATCGCCACGCAGGGGCCCCACCCGCAGCACCGGAACGTGCTCCGCCCAGTCCTCGTTGCGCGAGGTGATCACCACGTGCTTGTACCCGGTCCGGGACAGCACTTCCACGGCGTTCTCCATGGCGTCCCAGCCGTCGAGGACGATCAGGCAACGGTGCTCCGGCACCCGCTGTGCCTCTGCCAGGACGCGTGTCACCCGATTCGCCACCTTGCCCGGCACAACGTCGGCGTCGATCCACCACACCCCGTCGTATTCGCTCCGCCACCGGTGCACGTACTCCGTCACCACCTGCGTTTTGCCCATCCCAGGGCCGCCGAGCAGCGTGCACACGCCCGGGTGGACCTCGTTGCGAAGAAGCACCTGCCGCAGCTCGTCCAGCAGTTCCTCGCGCCCGGTGATGCGGGGATTGCGCAACGGCACCCCGCTCCAGATCGGCAGTGGGTCGTCGGGGAAGCCCGCGGGCATGTGTGCGGGAGAAGCTTGGATTCCCAGGTGGACGAGGAGAGCTCGGATCGCCGCGTCCCGGTCCAGCGGGCGCAGGGACACGGACTCGAAGTCTCCTGCCGTGTCCGAGAGTTCGTCCTCCCCGACCTCGACCAACACGACCCGGCTGCCCTGATCGGCGACCAACTCGCGCAGCGTCTCCGGTTCCCGAGCTCCGTACAGGTCTAGCTGGAACAACAACCGGTCGCTGATCAGCACCACCACTCGGTCGGCCGACTCAAGGGCCGTTTGCACCACGTCCGTCAGCGACAGCTGCGCGGCGAGCCAGCGTTCGAGGACCGTCCGGTGTCCGCAGGCTTCCAGCACACCGGCCGCCCAGACGGCCCACGCCAGCGCCGACTCGACGAGCCCGCGGAGCCGGTCCACGATCGAGTCGCGGTTGCGCTCCAAT
>NZ_JBLTJC010000282.1:0-13638 GCF_048158785.1 Streptomyces colwelliae
CCCACCTCGCGCTCGCTCCCGACCTGCCCGCGCCCCGCGCCGGTGGCGACGCCAGCAACGCGCGCTGGGCGCCCGTCGAAGAGCTGCTGCAACAAGGCGGGTTCGGACGCGACGGCGATCCGGTGGCCAAGGCCGCGCTGATCACCGAGGCGGATCTCGAGGACGACTGGACCCAGGTCGAGGACGCCGCGGGCTGGGGCGACAAGCTGGTCATCGGCAAGGTCGACGTCGCCGACTTCCTCACGGCGAAGACGAACGCCGCCGACTGCCAGAAGCTGCTCGACGCGCTCTACGACGACGATCTCCTCGGCAAGCCGTCCGGCGCGTCCGCGCTGACCGGGTTCGAGCAGGACGACTCCCGGCTGCTCTACCAGGTCGCCGCCTACGACCGGGCCAAGCTCGGCGCCTCCCTGAACTGGCTGAAGACGCTTCCGGAGAAGTGTGACCAGTTCACCGCGACCGACTCCAAGGGTGGCCATCGGACGGTCCAGGTCATCGAGGACCCGGTGCCCTCCGTGGGCGACGCCCGCCAGGGTCTCCAGGTCACCGTCACGGGCACGAGCGGCAGCGAACCCACCACGCTCACCCTCCAGTTGGCCGTCGTCCGGGTCGGTACCGACGCGATCACCGTCACGTCCGGCGGCCTCGACGGCACGGAGACCGACACGACCGAGGCCGCCGTGCGGAACGGCACCGAGCACCTGAAGGACGTCCTGGCCGGACGGACGCCGCCCGCCCAACCCGGCGACGTGGACTGACAGTTGACCGGGTCCGCCGCTCCCGAAGGACATCCGTCAGAAGATTCGCCCCGATGGTCGCGAGCTCTTGGGCCGAGTGATCACCTGACGGCACAATGGAGTTGACGGCCGGACCTGCGACAAGGAGCCAAGACGTGAGTGACAGCGACACCCCGGCAGAGGGACCGACCCGGCTCAACACCGGTGTGGCGCACAACGCCCGCGTGTGGAACTACTGGATCGGCGGCAAGGACAACTACGAGATCGACCAGCGGGTCGGCGAGCAAGTCGCCGGAATGTTCCCGGTGATCCGTGAAGTGGCGCGCGCGGACCGGGACTTCCTCGGCCGGGCGGTGCGCTTCCTCGCCACCGAGCGCGGGGTGCGGCAGTTCCTCGACATCGGTACCGGACTGCCCACGGTCGACAACACGCACGAGATCGCCCAGCGCGCCGCACCCGACGCGCGCATCGTCTACGTCGACAACGACCCGCTGGTGCTGATCCACGCCCGCACCCTGCTGACGAGCACCCCCGAGGGCGTCACCGACTACATCGACGCGGACGTGCACGACCCGGCGGCGATCGTCCAACGGGCCGCCGACACACTGGACTTCGACCGGCCCGTCGCGGTGATGATGCTGGGCATCCTCAACTTCATCCTCGACACCGAGGACGCCCGGCAGGTCGTACGCAAGGTCATGGCCGCGGTCCCCTCGGGCAGTTTCCTCGTCCTGACGCACCCGACCTTCGACGCCGACCTCGGCGGCGAGGGCAACGTCCCGGCGATGACGTTCTGGAACGAGAACGCCACTCCCCCGATCACCGCCCGCGGCCGCGCCGACGTCACCGCCTTCTTCGAGGGACTCGACCTCCTCGACCCGGGCCTGGTGCCGTGCTCGCGGTGGCGCCCGGACTCCGACTCCCCGGCCGTGGTACCGCAGTTCGGAGCGGTGGCCGTGAAACCCTGACGGAGACGCCGACCGTGCAGGACGCGACCGTGGAGGACGTATGACCACCCTTGCCGACCCCCTGCCAAGCGGCCGTCCCGGCGAGGTCGAGCGCGCCACCGCGCTGGCCGCGGAGCTGACCGGGCGGGGTGTGCACGGGATCGTCCTGGCCTACGTCGACACCGCGGGCGTGGGCCGGGTGAAGACGGTCCCGACCGCGAAACTCGCCTCGGCGGCGGCCTGGGGCGTCGGCATGTCCCCGGTGTTCGACACGTTCCTGGCGAACGACTCCATCGTCACCACCGACGTCCTCGGCTCCCCGGACGGCGATCTGCGCCTCTACCCCGACCTCGACCACCTGGCCGTCCTGTCCGGACAGCCCGGCTGGGCCTGGGCCCCGGTCGACCGCGTCACCCAGGAGGGCGAGCGCCACCCCGGATGCAGCCGAACCTTCCTGCGCCGTACGGTCGTTGACGCGCAGCGGCTCCACGGGCTCACCTTCCGGGCGGGCATCGAGATCGAGTGGTCGCTCGGCCTGGCCACCGCACCCGACGGCGCGTTCGTCCCCGCCACCTCGGGACCGGCCTACGGCGCCACCCGACAGGTCGAACTGAGCGACTACGGCGCCGAGTTGCTGTCGGCCCTGGCGACCCAGGGTGTCGACGTGGACCAGTTCCACCCCGAGTACGCGGCCGGGCAGTTCGAGCTGTCGGTGGGCGCGCTCGACCCGGTCGCGGCGGCCGACCGCAGTGTTCTCGTACGGCAGACGATCCGCGCGGTGTCCGGGCGGCACGGCCTGCGCGCCTCGTTCACACCGGCCGTCTTCGCCGAGGGCGTAGGCAACGGCGGCCACATCCACCTCTCCGCCTGGCGCGACGGCGTCAACCTGCACACCGGAGGCGACCGCCGCTACGGCATGACGCCCGACGCCGAGTCCTTCGCGGCCGGCGTCCTCACCCACCTACCGGCCCTCACCGCCGTGACCGCGCCCAGCCCCGCCAGCTACTTCCGCCTCCAACCCTCCCAGTGGGCAGGGGTATTCACCGCCTGGGGCCGCGAGACCCGCGAGGCCGCGGTACGCGTCGTCACCGGCACGGCAGGCCAACGCGCCCAGGCGGCGAACCTGGAAGTGAAGCCGGTCGACCTGGCCGCCAACCCGTATCTCGCCCTCGGCTGCCTGATCGCCGCCGGCCTCGACGGCCTGACCACCGCAGCCGCCCTGCCCGAGGAGACCACCGGAGACCCCGCGCACCTCGGCGCACCGGAGGCGAAGGCCCGAGGCGTACGCCGGCTTCCGACCTCCCTCACCGAGTCCGTCGCGGAGTTCCGCAAGGACGCGCAGCTGAGGGCCGCGCTTGGACCGGTCCTCGCCGACGCGGTGATCGCCGTACGACAGGGCGAGATCGCGGCTGTGGCGGAACTGGACGACGAGCAAGTGGCTGCCGTGTACCGCTGGAAGTACTGACGATGGCCACTGGACCGGTCCACGAGGCGCTCGCCGCGCTGGAGTTGGTGGACCACCACTGCCACGGAGTCGTCACCGACGACCTGGACCGGACGGCCTTCGAGTCACTCCTCACCGAGGGCGACGTCTGGCCCGGCAGCGGGATCTCGCCGTTCGACAGCCCGGTCGGTATCGCCGTACGCCGTTACTGCGCACCGGTGTTGGACTTGGAGCGGCACGCGCCCGCCGACGAATACCTCGCCCGGCGAGCCGAGTTGGGGCCGCACGAGGTGAACCGACGCTTCCTGGCTGCCGCGGGCACCGGCGTCTTCTGCGTCGACACGGGATTCACGCCGCAGCACATCACGTCGCCCGCCGAACTCGCGGAGGCGGCGGGCGCGGTCGCGCATGAGGTCGTACGACTTGAGACGGTCGCGGAGTCCGTGGCCGCGCGGGGCGTCGAACCGGACGGGTACGCCGACGCGTTCCGGGCCACCGCGCTGGACGCGGTACGGCGGCCGGGGGTGGTGGCGGTGAAGTCGGTGGCCGCGTACCGGACGGGGTTCGATCTCGACCCGGCCAGGCCCTCGGACGCCGAGGTGACCGGGGCCGCCCGCGTCTGGCTGGCCCGTGGTGGGCGGCTCGAAGACCCGGTCCTGGCACGGCAGTTGCTGTGGACCGCGATCGACCTGGGGCTCCCGCTCCAACTCCACACGGGGTTCGGCGACAACGACATCCGCCTGCACCGCACCGACCCCGCCCTGCTCACGGACTGGCTGCACCTGACCGCCGGGACGATCCCGGTGCTGCTTCTGCACTGCTGGCCGTATCAGCGTCAGGCCGGATACCTGGCGGCCGTCTTCGAACAGGTGTACCTGGATGTGGGGCTCACCCTGCACCATGTTGGACCGGTCCGGGCCCGGGCGGTGCTGGCGGAGGCGATGGAGATCACACCGTTCCGCAAACTGTTGTACAGCTCCGACGCCTATGGTCTTTCGGAGTTCTATGGGCTCGGAGCACAGGCGTTCCGCCGGGGACTGGGGGATCTGCTCCAGGACCGGGTGGACGCCGACGAACTGGGCCTGCCTGACGCGCTGCGCCTGGCACGCTGGGCGGGGGCCGACAATGCCCGCCGGGTCTACCGGCTATCCGACGGACACTGAAAGTATGATCAAGCAATGTCTGACATGACCGACACCACGCCCGGTTGGCTGTCCGCCGACGACCTCGAACAGGCACGCGCCCGCATGCCGATCCTCTACGTCGAAGCGGTGCCCGTCCGCGTCGACGACAACGGGGAGGTGACCAGCATCGGCCTGCTGCTGCGCATCGGCCCCGACGGCACCGTCAACCGCACCCTCGTCTCCGGCCGCGTACTGCACCACGAGCGGGTCCGCGACGCGCTCCTGCGCCACCTGGAGAAGGACCTCGGCCCGGTCGCGCTGCCCCGGATCCCGACCTCGCTCCAGCCGTTCACCGTCGCCGAGTACTTCCCGACGCACGGCGTCACGCCGTACCACGATCCCCGCCAGCACGCGGTGTCCCTCGCCTACGTCGTGCCGGTCACCGGCGACTGCCGGCCCCGGCAGGACGCTCTCGACCTCGTCTGGTTCAGCCCCGAGGAGGCCGCCTCGGAGGCGCTGCGGAGCGAAATGCCGGGCGGGCACGGGGTGTTGCTCAAGCAGGCGCTGGCGCACGTGGGTTGTGTGTCCTGACGGAGGTCCTGACGGAGGCTCTCAGCCCGTGACACCTCCTTCCGTGAGGCCCGCGAGGACGCGGCGCTGGAGGACGAGGTAGACGAGGACGAGCGGCAGGCTGGTCAGCACCACATGGGCGAACACCAGGTTCCAGCTGACACCGTGCGTGGACGAGGAGGCGAAGGAGTACAACGTCAGCGGCAGCGTGGCCGACTGGGAGCCACGCAGCAGGAACAGGGCGAAGTAGAAGTCGTTCCAGACCGAGATGATCAGCATGACCGCGCCGGTGAAGAGCACCGGGGTGAGCACGGGCAGCACGATCCGCCAGTAGATCTGCCACTTGTTCGCCCCGTCCAGCTGCGCGGCCTCCTCGAAGTCGTGCGGAAGGGTCCGTACGAAGCCGGTGGCCAGGAAGATCACCACCCCGAGCCGGGTGCCGGCGATCACCAGCATGTAGCCGAGACGCGATCCGTTGAGGCCGAGCTGGGTGAGGACATAGATGGTCGGGATGATCGCCGGGGGCAGCACGATCGACAGGGCGGACGTGTAGTACGCGAACCGCAGCGCCCGGGAGTCGGAACGTGCGTACGCCCAGGCCGCCATGGAGCCGAGCAGCAGCACGGCGAGGATCGTCGGAACGGCCAGCAGCGCGCTGTTGCGCAGGCCGGTGAGGTACGAGCCCTTGTCGATCACCGTGTGGTAGTTCGCCCCGGCGCTCCAGTGCTCGGGCCAGCTCATCGACAGGACGCTCGCATCGCCCTGTGTCTTGAGGGAGTTGACGATCAGCAGCCAGAACGGGACGAGGATCCAGGGGATCGCGAAGAGGGTCAGGCACGCGTACCGGACAACTCCCCTGGTCTTCAAGGCGATCGCGCTCACATCGGCACCTCCCGCCGGCGCAGCCAGCTCATCAGCGGGACCGCCGTGACGATCACCATCAGCGTGACGACGAAGCCCAGCGCGCTCGCCGTACCGAAGAAGCTCTGCCCGTACTGGGTGTAGACGGCGACGTTGAGCAGGGTCGTGGCGTCGCCCGGGCCGCCCGCGGTCGTCGAGAAGACCACGTCCAGCGCGCTGAACGCGCCGACGAGGGAGACGACCACGTTGAAGGTCACCGCCGGTGCCAGCAGCGGGAGTTTGACCGACCAGAAGCGGCGGACCGCGCCGGCTCCGTCGAGGGTCGCCGCCTGGAGGAGCTGCTCGGGGATGCGGTTGAGACCCGCGATGTAGACCAGGGTGATCAGGCCGCTCAGCTTCCACGCGTCGATGGAGGCGACCGCGAGCAACGCCGTGGTGTCGTGGCCGAGCCAGGCGTAGTGGAACTCGCCTGGCAGGACGGCCGAGAGGAAGGCGTTGAGCGGACCGTGCGCGTTGAGGACGGCGGCCCAGATGTAGCCCGCGGCCAGCGGCGAGATCAGCACGGGGATGAAAAAGAGCGAGCGGAAAAGGGAGTTGACACGGTTGGTGCGTTGCAGAGCCGTGGCCAGGGCGAGCCCGATCGTGTTCTGTACGGCCATGGCGGTGATCGCGTAGACCGCGGTGACCGTGATCGCGTGCTTGAGGATGCCGAGTTGGTTCAGGAGCTTGAAGTTGGTGAGCCCGGTCCAGGTGATCGTGTCGCTGTAGCCGGTCCACTGCACGAACGCGAAGAAGGCGTTGGCGAGGAACGGCAGCACGAAGAAGACGAGGACGAGGGCGATGGACGGCAGCGCGAAGGCGTACGGGTGCAGCCTGCGACGGGGGCGGTTGGCCGCCAACGGCCGGTCGTCCGGGGCGAGTTGGCCTACCGGGACGGCTGCGGTCGGGGACGCGTCGTGCAGTGAGGACGTCATACGTCGGTCACCGGTCCCGCGTCACTGCTTGGCCGCGGCGGCGGCCTGGGTGTAGTAGGTCTGCATCTTGTCGGCCACCTGTTGCGGTGTCTCCTGTCCGGCGAGGAGTTTCTGGGCCTCGGCGCCGAAGCTGCTGAAGCCGGGCAGGGGCGAGTTGAAGGAGAGCGTGGCGCCCTTGTCGTAGGCCGACTTGACGTCCTGGAGGAGGCCCTGGAGCTGGGGTGTCGCCGTTCCGGAGAGCGTGGGGATGATCTTCGCCTCCTTGATGTAGTCGGCGTAGCCGGCGCCGGTGACGTAGTCGATGAAGTCGACGGCGGCGCGTTCCTTCTTGGAGTCTCCGGTGCTCGGGACGTAGTACGTGCCCAGCGGGCTCGGCGCGTAGTTGGTGACCGGCTTGGTGGCGGAGACCCCGACGAAGCCGACTGCCGCGTCGACCTTGGCGGTGTCGTTGTCCGCGTCGGAGTTCAACAGGCCGATGGAGTCGGAATTGTTGGCGACCATGGCGGCCTTGCCGCTCAGGACCGCCTTGAAGGAGTCCTCCCATTTGGCCGTGTTGGCGTCGGAGTTGAAGCAGCCCGCCTGGCGGAGCGAGTCGTAGGCCTTGAGTCCGGCGACGAACGGGCCGTTCGGGTCGTTGAGTTGGGCTGTGCCGTCGAGGATCGACTTGTCGTAGGCCTGGTCGGTGTTGGACTCGGCGAGGTAGTTGAAGGCGCTGAGGATCTGCGGGGGCCACTGGGAGCCGCCGGCCTCGAAGATCGGCGTGACGCCCGGCGTCTTCGCCTTGAGGGTCTTGCAGTCGGCGGCCAACTCGGCGTAGGTCTGCGGGGGTTGGAGGCCCGCCTCGGTGAAGACCTGCTTGTTGTAGAAGATGCCGTCGACGGACAGGGAGCCGACGGTGGCCGCGTAGACCTTGCCGCCGACGTTGCCGGAGACGTCCGCGAGCGTGCCCTCCTTCTTCACGAAGGGCAGTGCACTGAGGTCGATCATGTTCTTGGCGGCGTTGAGGGAGAGCACGTCGACCTGGTTGCCGTGCCATTCCAGGATGTCCGGGCGGGCTCCGGTGGCCCACTTGGTCTGGACGGTGCTCGGGAAGCTGTCGGCGGGGATGTCGACCAGGTCGATCGTGTTGCCGGACTTCTTCTCATAGGCCTTGTACAGGTCCAACAGGGCTGTCGGGTCAGCGGTGTTGTGCCAGAGCGTGAGCGTCACTCCGGTCGGCGCCTTCCCGGAGGTGTCGGCCACCTTGCCGGACTGCGCCGAGTCGTCGCCGTTCGCACAGGCCGAGGCCGTGAGACCGATGACGAGGGCTCCGACGAGCAGGCCGTGACGCCGTCTGTAACCGTTCATGCCGTGCACTCCCCTTCACTGCGGCTCCGAGAGGGGGGTCACACTGGCACGGGCCGGCTCGGGACCGTCCACCTCCGGATCGAACGCTTAGCTTTCAAGACGTGCACGCACGACCGGAGTTGTGGACGGACGGGACCGACGTGGTGAGTCAGGCGGGGTCGCCCGCGCTGCGCTGGCTGGTGCCGGGTCGGCCGTTGTCCCGCTGCCACTCGACGACCAGTTCGTCCTTGGTGCCGAAGCGGACCAGATGGCGGCCCACCACGTCTTCGAGCCGGTCGAGGAACTCGGGCTCCGCCTCCACCGCGAGCAGCAGCGCCCCCTCGGTGGCGGTCATCGAACCGGTGCCGTCCTGGAACACGAGACGGCCCGTGCCGGTCTCCTCGTCCCAGCTGGTCTCGCTGCGACGGCCCAGGTGGGAGGCGAGTTGCTTGGCGTAGCGCTGCGGTCGGTCGGTGGCGACGCGGGCTTCGGAACGGGACATGGACGACTCCTGGGTGGCGCGGATACGCGACGGTGGCGTGGATGCGGATCGTTGACGCGGATAGGGAACGTTGACGCGGACGCTGAACGAGTCGATGGTGCCGGAGAGTCGGGCCGACCGCGCGGTTACGCCACCCGTCGTGTGCCGCAACGTATGGATGCCTTCTGGGGCGCCTTCACTTCCTAGACGCGGGCACTCCGTTTCCGTCATGTTTCCCAGGGGCCGGCTCCGGTCTGCGCGCGGTGCCTGTCCCGTCTCCGTCGGCTCTCTGTCCGCTGTCACCAGGAGGACGTATGCGTCTGGCACCGCTCCAGGAGTTGAACGCGGACCAGGCCGTGTTCCGCGACCGGCTCGTCGCCCAACGCGGCGGAGTCCACGGGCCGTTCGAGGTCCTGCTGCGCAGCCCGCGCCTCGGCGACCGGATGGAGGCGCTGAGCACGTACTGCATGCGCGACTCGGCGCTCCCGCCGCGACTGCGGGAACTGACCCTCCTCGTCGCCGCGCGTCACTTCGACGCGCAGCACTCGTGGAACGCCCATCTCGGCAAGGCAGTTGCGGCCGGACTGGAACCCGCGGCGCTGGACCGGCTGGCCCGCGGCGAGGACCCGCGCTTCGACCGCGCCGACGAGAGGGTCCTGCACCGGTTCGCCGTCCGGGCGTTGACGGTCCACTTCGTCGACGACGACACGTACGCCGCCGCGCTCGCGGAGTTCGGCGAGGCCGCGCTGGTCGATCTGGTGATCGCGCTCGGCACGTTCGCGACCCTCGCCCTGGTCCTCAACACCTTCGAGGTGGACCTGCGGCCCGACCAGGAACCGCCGTTCCCGGACATACGCGGCTTCCAGCACATCGGCCCCGACCAGGAGGAACGTTGACCGCGCCGCACGAAGAGCCCCTCGACACCGGCGCACCGCAGGAGCCCGGACGACTACGGGCAGGTGTCGTCAGAACCGACATCACCCCCACGGACCTGACCGGCCTCCATCCGCTCCCCGGCACGTTCTCCGGCGTGCACGACCCGCTGTTCCTGCGCGCCCTGTACCTGAGCGACGGCGGGACCGAAGTCGCCCTGGTCTCCCTGGACTTGATCGAGGCCGGCGACATCACACCGGTGCGCGAGCGCATCGAACGCGAACTCGGCATCCCCACCGACCACATCGTCATCACCGCGACCCACACCCACAACGCCCCCCGGATCGCGGACGTCTCACCCGGCGCGCTGGCCCACGCGGGCGGCCCGGAGTCCTTCGCGTACACGGAGGTCGTCTACGGCCGGATCGTCGCCGCCCTCCGCGAGGCCAGGTCGGCCGCCCGCCCGGCCCGCTTCGGCATCGGTGCCGGAACCGCCGACGTCAACGTCAACCGCGAGGAGTACGTCGACGGCCGGTGGACGCTGGGCCAGAACCCGGCGGGGCCGTCCGACAAGACGGTCTGGGTCCTCAAGTTCGAGTCCCTGGACGGCGATCCGATCGCCCTCCTCGTCAACTACGCCGTCCACTCGACGGTGGTGCTCGGCACCGGGGAGGTCAGCGGAGACCTGGCCGGGGCCGCCTGCCGTTACCTGGAGGGGAGTTACGACGGTGACGTGGTCGCCCTGTGGACCGTCGGCGCGCTGGGCGACCAGGATCCGCGCGTGAATATCGGGGTGCCGTTCGGTGTCGCTCCCACCGAGCGGCAGAAGAGCCGCGCCTACGCGGCGATGGAGGCGCAGGGCCTGATCGTGGGCGCGGAGGCGTTGCGCGTCGCGGACGGGATCGGTGAGTTGACGCATGCGGTGCGTATCGGTGCGGGGCAGCGCACGGTGGCGTGTCCGGTGAAGGCCGGCCAGGACGTCATGGAGACCATGAGGCAGGAGCTCGTCGACTCCGTGCCGCTGCGGCTGGCCCTCGTCAAGCTCAACGAGGTGGCGCTGGCGGGCGTGTCCGGCGAGGTCGTCACCGACATCTACCGCCGCCTGCGCGCCGAATCACCCCTCGCCCGCACCCTGTTGATCTCCATCGCCAACGACCGCATCGGCTACCTCCCCGACGACGCCCGCTTCGACCGCCCGGTCCACTCGGTCAACGGCTGCCCGATCGCCCGGGGTCACGTCGAGGACACCATCGTCGACGGGGTGGTGGAGTTGATCTCCGAGCAGCTGCGGGCCGCACGGTGAGCACGCGGCTGCGCGCGGGAGCCGGGCGGGCGGCCGTGGACCTGCCGGCCTCGCTGTTCCCCGTCGACGGTTTCACCGCGGTCCACGATCCCCTGCGTGTACGGGTGCTCGTGCTGGACGACTCGACAACTCGCCTCAGCATCACGGTCATTGAGCAGACATCGATCTTCGACGACCAGCTCGCCCGTACGAAGGAGATCCTCCATCAGGTCTGTGCCGTGGACCCGGCGAACGCGCTGGTCGTGGCGAGCCACACCTTCTCCGCCCCGCACATCCAGCCGCCCGGTCGCGCGCCGGAGGGCGAGGAGGAGCGCAACGCCCGCCTGGGCAGCGCCGTGGACGACGCGCTGGCACGGGCCGCGGCCGACGCCGTACGGACCCTGCGCCCCGCCCGCACCGGCTTCGGGCTCGGCTCCTGCCGCGTCAACGTCCAGCGCGACGTGCGTACTTCGCACGGCTGGTGGCTCGGCGCCGACGACAGCGGCCCGACCGACGACAGCGTGGGCGTCCTGCGCATCGACGCCGTGGATGGCGTTGACGGCGTTGACGGCGTTGACGGCCATCCGATCGCCGTGCTGGTGAACCACGCCGTCCAGTCCTCGGTACTGAACGGCTCGCTCACCCGCTCCGGCGACCGCGAGATCACCGCCGATCTGGCGGGCGCGACCGCGACCCGCGTCGAACAGCGCTACGGCGACAGTACGGTGGCCCTGTTCCTGGTCGGCGCGGCCGGCGACCAGGCCCCCTACCTCACCGCCGTCCGCACCACGGTCGACGAGGACGGCGGACTGCGCCGATCCGACGCCCAGGAGGCTGGACACGCCCTGGTCGATCTGCTCGGCGAGCGCCTCGCCGACGAGGCGATCCGCGTCGCCGAAAGCACCCGCACCACCGAACCGACAGTGCCGCTACGGGTGGTGCACGACAGCGTCGAGGTCCCGGCCCAACTCCCCCCGGCGGGCGGCCTGCACGCCCTGCGCCCCACGACCCGCCACGCCTTCACCGCCGACGGATCCTCCGAGGCGCCGGTCGTCGTGGCCAGGATCGGCGACACCGTACTCGCGGGACTACAGGCCGAGTTGAACGCCCGCACCGGTCTCGACGTCAAGGCCGCGTCGCCGTTCCCCGCCACCTGCGTGGTCACCATGGTGAACGGCGCCGCCAAGTACATGGCGGACGCCGGGAGTTACGACCGGATCACCTACGAGGCGATGAACTCCCGGTACGCGAAGGGCGCGGCCGAGACCGTCACGGCGCGTCTCGTCGAGCTGCTGCGGGAACTCCGGTCCCCCGGCAGCACGCCAAGACACGGCCGGTCAGGGTGAGTTGGTGCCCCCTCACGCCACAGCACCGTTCCTCGTCGCAGTGACCGCCACCGTGGCATAGCGCATGGTGAAGCCGCCGCCCATCTTGTCGACGGCGGCCCCGACGCCGTCCAGGAGTTCCGCCAGCTGGTCCTGCGGCAGTCGGGTCAGCAGTCCGATGGTGGGCAGTTGGTCCAGCCACGTGTCGCGGGTGTAGGTCCGCTCCCAGTCGAACCGCCACTCCTCCGAGTCGCTGAACCCGCCCGCCGTACGGAACCCGTCGGCGGCCTTGGCGAGCATCGGCGCGTAGGCGACCTCGGGCGGACCGGACATCCACCGAAGGTCGACCGGCGCCTGGGGCACGACCCGCTCATAGACCTCGGCGAAGGCTTCCGCGATGTCCGGCGGGAGTTGGAGGACGTGCCAGAACACGGCGAGCCGTCCGCCGGGCCGGAGTACCCGCGCGGCCTTGGCCGCCCCCGCGACCGGATCGATCCAGTGCCAGGCCTGGGCCGCGACCACCGCGTCGAACTGCCGCCCTGCCGGATCCCACGCCTCCAGGGTCGACACGTCGACCTCCACCCCGAGTCGCCGCGCCACCTCGGCCATCCGCGCGTCGGGCTCGACCCCGAGCACCCGGCAACCCGCCGCCTGGAACTGCCGTGCCGCGATGCCGGTCCCGCAGCCGGCGTCGAGGACGTCGGGCCCGGGACTGCTCGTGGCGATCCGCTCGATCAGGGCGTCGGGATAGCTGGGCCGGGCGCGCTCGTACCGCTCGGCGTCGGTCCCGAACGACTCCGCGATCTGCCGGGCCCGATGCGAGTCCCCCACGGTGAGCCGCGGCCCCTCGGACCGCTCCGGTTGCTCGCCGTCCTCCAACTGTCCGGTCCGCTCAGGTCGTTCGGGCTGTTCAGAAGGGTTAGTGGGCATGTGCCCACCATAATGGGCACCTGCCCACTCGTCTACGGTTGGGCACGCGCCCACTTGGCCGGGCGGGCGCGGAAGGAAGGACGCACGGTATGCCGACAGGGGTGGCCCTGCGCGATCCGCGGGAGCAGCTGTTCGACGCCGCCGAGCGGATCCTGCTCCGGGACGGGCCGAACGCGCTGACCAGCCGGGCGGTGACCACGGAGGCGGGCTGCGCCAAAGGCGTCCTGCACCGGCACTTCACCGACTTCGACGCCTTCCTCGCCGAACTCGTCCTGGACCGCGTCGCCCGCCTCGACGCCCAGTCCACCGCCCTGCACGATGCCGCCGGGACGGGCACCGTCGCCGACAACCTCACCGGCGCGCTGTCGAACCTGTTCGGTTCGGTCGCGGTGGCCGTCGTCGGTCTGGTCATTTCCCGCGACGCCCTGCGCACCCGACTGCGCCGCACCACACCGACCGGCATCCCCCTGCTGACGGAAGCCACGGCGATGTTCGCCTCGTACCTCACGGCGGAACGCGACCTCGGCCGCATCGCACCGACCGCCGACATCGACACGCTCGCGCGCACCCTGATCGGAGCCGGGCACCTGCTGACCGCCGGCCAGACGGGCACCCCGCCGGAGCCCGAGGCCTTCCACCGCATTGCGACCACCGTCCTCGCGGGCGTGACCCAGGCGCCGCCTTCGACGTCGGTGACCTCCTCGGTCACCGTGTGCTCGACCTGGATGCGCGGGTTCATCTCGATGAAGACGTGGTTGCCGGCC